>NZ_QHJN01000412.1:0-666 GCF_003947565.1 Actinomadura sp. WAC 06369
CGATGGCCGGGGTGAGGACGGGGTGCGGGGACGATTCGACGAACACCCCATGCCCCGACTCGCCCAGGACCCGGATCGCGCGATCGAACTCGACCGTCTCGCGCAGGCTCGCGTACCAGTACTCCGGAGTCAGCTCCGGGCCGTTCAACCACTCGCCGCTCATCGCCGACACCATGGGGACCCGAGCTCCACGAGGCTCGATCCCTTCCAGGACCGAAACGATCTCATCGCGCAGTTCATCGACATGCGCACTGTGCGAGGCGTAGTCCACCGGGATCACCCGGGTCCGCGGCGACTCACCGCACGACTCCGCCAACTCCCGCAGGGCATCGGCGTCCCCAGACACCACCGTGGCGGACGGACCGTTCACCGCAGCGACCGACAGACGGCCCTCGAACGAGGCTATACGGGCGCGGACCGCATCCACCGGCTCGGCGATCGACAACATCCCGCCACGACCCGCCAACCCCCGCAACGTCCGGCTCCGCAGAGCCACCACCTTCGCCGCATCCTCCAGCGACAAAATCCCCGCCACCACGGCCGCAGCGATCTCACCCTGCGAATGACCCACAACCGCGTCCGGAACGACGCCTGCGGCCTCCCACACCGCAGCCAGCGAAACCATCACCGCCCACAACACCGGCTGCACCACGTCCGCAGCCTCAA
>NZ_QHJN01000413.1:0-666 GCF_003947565.1 Actinomadura sp. WAC 06369
ATGAAAGACACACTAGAATCGCGCCCGTATGCGTTTTAACGCTTTAATGTATTTTCAGAAAGGTATCTGACTGAAGCGCGTTCCCGGTTCCCCTTTCCAACAATTATTCTAAAAAATGCACCGGACACGCGCTGACAACATTTAAGCCTGTCTCAAATTCACACCCAAGCGAATGGCCATCCAGTTTCCGTTCTCTTATTTCCACCTTACCCTCACGCTCCAGGGATAACTCATGTTCGCGTTCCTGTATCAGCCGTTCGTCCCTTATCTCCTGTTCTCGCTGTATAACTGGCTCAAGCGTTCTGTCCGCTCGCTCAAGTGCTGCACCTGCTGACTCAACTTCATGACCCGCTCGTTCAGCATCGCGTTGTCCCGTTGCGTAAGCGAAAACATTTTCTGCAATTCCACGAAGGCGCTCTCCCATTCGTTCAGCCGCTGCATATAGTCCTGTTGCAGTTGCTCTAATGCGTTCAGCAAATGTCTTTCCAGCTCCGTCACTCTGTGTCACTCCATCAGTTGTACCCAGTCCTTCCCCTGATGGGGAATCACCTCTGCTGATTTCCCGTACGGAAGGACCAGAAATTTCCTGTTCCCGTCCTGTACGAACTCCACGCCCCATGTCTTCGCGTTCAGTTTCTGCAATGTCTCTTCCTGCTTCCTGATATC
>NZ_QHJN01000043.1:0-51359 GCF_003947565.1 Actinomadura sp. WAC 06369
GGTCGGGGTCGCGCAGGTCGGGGGTGCGCGGGTCGGGGGCGGCGAGGGCGCTCGGATCGAGCGGGGTGTCGGACTCCGCCTCGGGGGCGGAGGTGTCCGGCACCGGCGCGTCGGCCGCGGACGGGTTATGGGCAGGCATCAAAGCCTCCAGAGGGCATGCTGAAACAACGGATGGTGAAGTCGTGGTCCCCGTGTGTCACCCAAGTGGGCTCGCAGCCATACTTCCCCGCAGAAAGCATCACTACAAGCGAGTCTCATCGATGCTGACCGTAAGATGTGCTGATGCTCGAGCTGCGCCGCCTCCGCCTCCTCGCCGAGTTCGCCCGCCGCGGCAGCATCGCCGCGACCGCCGCCGCCCTCGGCTACACGCCCTCGGCGGTCTCCCAGCAGCTCGCCGCGCTCGAACGGGAGGCGCGCGTCCCGCTGCTGGACCGCACCGCCCGCAGCGCCGAGCTCACCGACGCCGGGCGCCGGTTGGCCGCGCGCGCCGAGGAGATCCTGGGGCTGGTCGAGACCGCCGAGGCGGAGCTGTCCGCCGCGTCCGACACCCCCACCGGACGGGTGGTGGTGACCGCCTTCCCGACCGCCGCCGTCGCGTTCGCGCCCGCGCTCGCGCACAGCCTCGGGGAGCACGAGGGGCTGACGTTCGTGCTGCGGCAGACCCGTCCGGTCGACGGCATCCGGCAGGTGCAGAACGGCGAGGTCGACATCGCCCTGATCGACGACTGGACCGGCAACGTCCCCCACCAGTCGCCCGCCGCGCTCGAGTTCTTCCACCTGCGCCGCGACCCGCTCGTGCTGGTCGTCCCCGCCTCCCACCCCCTGTCGGACCCGGACCTGCCCGTCGACCTGCAGCGGCTGCGCGAGGAGCCGTGGATGGCGGCGCCGAGCGGCGAGCCGTCCCGGGACGCCGTCGAGCGGCTGCTGGACACCGTGGGCGGCCACCGGCCGGTGCCGTGGGAGTTCGAGGGGCTGCACACGATCCTCAGCCTCGTGGCGCGCGGCATCGGCGTCACCGCCGTGCCCGCCCTCGCCCTCGCCGCGGGCGACCGCGGCGTCGCCGTCCGCCGGATCCCCGAATGCACGCTGGCGCGCGAGGTGTACGCCGTGACCCGCAGCGCCAGCGTGCGCCGCCCGTCCGTCGCGGTCACGCTCCGCGCCATCTACGCGGCCGCGCGTGACGTCCAGCCGGCGGCGCCCGAGGGGTGACCCCCGGCGCCGGCCGGATTTCCCCGACCGGAGCGCGGTTGCGGGCGTCCCCGCAGGTGGCGCGGGTGTGCTCCGGTGTCTGGGGGGGACACGGTGCGGGACGGCACGCGCGAGTTTTGACCTCGAATCGGCCGGATTCGCGCGGATCATCACGTACGGTGGGGCGAATCGTGACGACATCCGAGACTTTGCACACCGATCGGGGAGCGCAGCGCTCGATGGAACGACCGGCGACCACGCACACGGAGCCGTCCGCGGTGACGGCGCCGTCCGCTCCGGCGGCACCGGCCGAACTCGTACGGCCTCCGCACGCACACCTCGAGGACGCGGTCCTCGCCGAGGCGCGGGCCGCGGAGGCGCGGGCGGACGACGGACGGCACGGGGCGATCGTCCCCGAGCCGGGCGGACCCGCGTCCGCCGAAGCGGCGTCCTCCGGACCGGCGCCCGCGGGGGCCACGGCCGCGCAGGACGAGGACGAGGGGCACCACGTCTTCGAGCTGCCGCGGATCCGTGCCCTCCTCGTGCACGCGCTGCCGCGCTTCTTCGAGGGCGTCATCGCCCCGGTCCTGGTGTTCTACGCCGCGCTCACGCTGCTCGGCCTGAACGGCGCGCTCGTCGCCGCCGTCGCGTGGGTGTACGGCGGCATCGCGTACCGGTACCTGCGCGGCCATCCCGTGTCGGGGATGCTCATGCTGGCCGCGGTCGGCGTGACGGTCCGCGCGGGCCTGTCGGCCGCGACGGGCAGCGCGGTGGTCTACTTCCTCCAGCCGACCCTCGGCACGCTGATCGTCAGCATGTCGTTCCTGGCGTCGGTGCCGCTGGGCAAGCCCCTGGCGATGAAGCTCGCCAAGGACATGGCCCCCATCCCGGAGGCGTTCCTGAAGCACGGCAGAGTGCACCGCTTCTTCTTGAAGATCTCTCTGCTGTGGTCAATGGTCCTGTTCACGAACGTGCTCGTCAGCGTCTGGATGCTGTTCAACCAGTCGATCGGCACGTACCTGTGGCTGCGGACCAGCATCGTCGCCGCGCTTGGCGCGGTCGGCGTCGGCCTCTCGGTGTGGGGGTTCAAGCGGCTCCTGCGCCACATCGACTGGAAGCCCGCGGGCAGCGCCTGAGCCCCGCAGGGGCTTAGCACGTCCCGTCGCCCCGCGTGGGCGGCGGGACGACTTTTTGTCCGGCCCATGACCTGAACTTTCCCGCGTGTAGGCTCGTCTATCTGGCTTAGATAGGTTTGTAGAACACTGAGCCGATCTTGGTGAATGGGGGAGTTTGTGGCTGGCAAGAGGCGGTTGGGTCTCGCGGTGACCGGGGGCGCGGGCGCGGTGGTGATGCTCGCCGCCGGCTGCAGCGGCGACAGCTCCGGTGCGGGGCTCGCGTCCGACGAGACGAAGACCACGGTGACGATCACGCCGGCCAACGGGACGACCCAGGTCAAGCCGGACGGCACGATCGAGGTCAAGGTCGCCGACGGCACGCTCGAGAAGGTCACCGTCCAGGGGCAGGGCGCCCAGATCACCGGCAAGCTGTCCGCGGACCGCACCGCGTGGCGCTCGGACCGGACGTTGAAGCCCGACACGCAGTACACCGTGACGGCCGTGGCCGCCAACGACGGCAAGTCCCAGACCACGACCAGTTCGTTCTCCACGCTCGACCCCGCGCAGACGCTCGAGATCGTCGACGTGACCCCGAACCTGAAGGGCGAGGAGGTCGGCGTCGGCGCGCCGATCATCGTGCGCTTCAACCGCCCGGTGAAGAACCGGGCCGCCGTCGAGAAGGTCCTCGAGGTGACCCCGCAGAAGCCCGTCGAGGGCGCGTGGCGGTGGATCGACGACAAGCAGGTCATCTACCGGACCAAGACGTACTGGGAGCCCCACCAGAAGATCGAGTTCGACGCCGACCTCGCGGGCGTCAACGCGGGCGGCGGCGTCTACGGGGAGGCCGACGAAGAGGCCACCATCACGGTCGGCGCCGAGCAGATCACCAAGGGCGACATCAGCAAGCACCACATGACGGTGTACCGGGACGGGAAGAAGCTCCGCAAGGTCCCGTTCAGCGCCGGCAACGGCACCACCCGGGAGTACACCACCACCAGCGGCGTCCACCTGCTGATGGGCAAGGAGAACCCGGTCACGATGATCTCGCCGGGCCGCAAGCCCGGAGACCCCGGCTACTACAAGACGGTCGTGAACCACGGGGTCCGGTTCTCCAACAGCGGCGAGTACACGCACGCCATGGCGTCCACCGTCGGCGTCCAGGGGAGCGCGAACGTCAGCCACGGCTGCCTCAACCTCAGCCCGAAGAACGCCAAGTGGTACTACGACATCATGCAGCGCGGCGACGTCATCGAGCTGACGGGCAGCGACCGCGACCTCGAGTGGAACAACGGCTGGGGCTACTGGCAGCTGTCGTTCAACGAGTGGAAGGAAGGCAGCGCCCTGCGGTGACCGCCCTGCAGTGACCGCCCTGCGGTGACCGTCCTCCGGTGAACCGGACCCGGGCCCGGCCGTTCCGAACGGCCGGGCCCGGGTCCGTGCAGGCCCCCGCCGTGCAACGCTTTGATCTCGACGGGCGCCGAACGGCCTGGAAGAAGGCATGATCGGCATCTTTTGTCGCTAATGTCTCTCTGGTACGGCGGGGTATCTGGAGGTGGCGGTGCAGCACGTGTCCGCACGGCGAACGCGGCGACGGAGCGGGACCGGTACGGCGGTGGCGGGGGTCGTGATCCTGCTCACCGCCGCCTGTTCGGGAGAAGAGAAGAAGGCCGGCGTCGCCGGCGAGCAGGCCGAGGCGGCCGCGCCGCAGGTGACGATCGCCCCGGGCGACGGCAACACCAAGGCCCTCCCGGAGGCGGGCGTGGTGGTGAAGGCCGCGGGCGGCACGCTCAAGAACGTCACGCTCTCCTGGAAGAACGGCCCGATCACCGACGCCGGGACCATGTCCGCCGACCGGACGAGCTGGAAGTCGCGGACGCTGCGCCCGGACACCGAGTTCCAGGTGTCCGCGGTCGCGGTCTCCCCCGAGGGGAAGA
Organism: Actinomadura sp. WAC 06369; assembly: GCF_003947565.1. Taxonomy (NCBI): domain Bacteria; kingdom Bacillati; phylum Actinomycetota; class Actinomycetes; order Streptosporangiales; family Thermomonosporaceae; genus Actinomadura; species Actinomadura sp. WAC 06369. The sequence goes on from NZ_QHJN01000043.1 coordinate 4,238, forward strand.
CGACGACCGTCAACGCGAGCATCGCCACCCTGGAGGCGAAGCGGACGCTGGAGGTCGCCGACATCATCCCGCGCAAGGGCGAGAAGGTCGGCGTCGGCATGCCGATCACCGTCACGTTCAACCGCGACGTCGACGACAAGAAGGCCGTCGAGCAGGCCCTGCGGATCAAGTCGTCCAAGCCCGCCACCGGCGCCTGGTACTGGGTGAGCGACAAGCAGGTCATCTTCCGCACCAAGAACGGCGACTACTGGAAGCCGAACCAGAAGGTGTCCTTCGAGGCCGACCTCGCCGGCGTGAAGTCGGGCAAGGGCACCTACGGCGCCAAGGACGTCGGCCGCGAGTTCCGCATCGGCGACTCCCACATCCTGAAGATCAGCACGAAGTCGAAGAAGGCCGTCGCGTACGAGAACGGCGAGAAGGTCCGCTCCTGGCCGATCAGCGCGGGCAAGGGCGGCCGGGTGGTCAACGGCGTCGACACCTTCCTCACCACCAGCGGCGTCCACCTGACCATGGGCAAAGAGAACCCGGCGATCATGACGTCCGAGTGGATGGGCGTCGATCCGAAGGACAAGGCGAACGGCGGCTACCGCGAGGTCATCCCGCACGCCGTGCGGATCTCCAACAGCGGCGAGTACGTCCACTCGATGGCCTCCACCGTCTGGGCCCAGGGCCGGCAGAACGTCAGCCACGGCTGCGTCAACTCCCCGCCCAAGGACGCCCGCTGGTTCTACAAGTGGTCCTACCGCGGCGACCCGGTCCTCATCACCGGGAGCAAGCGGAAGCTGGACTGGAACAACGGGTGGAGCTACTACCAGATGTCCTGGGAGAAGTGGGTGAAGGGCAGCGCCCTGAACCGCACCGTGACGACCGGATGATGTTGCGCTGACCCAGAGCGGGTACCAAAGCCGGGAACGCCGTCTGCGAACGGGGACCCGGTGAACGACGAACCGGTGAACGACGAACCGGCGAACGACGAACCGGCGAACGACCGACCGGCGAACGGGCCCGCACGCCCGCTGCCGCTGCGCCGCCGCGTCCGGCGGGGGGCCCACCGCGCGCTCCGCCGGACGGCGCTGCGGGCCGCGCGCCCCCTGCTGCTGCGGCGGCCCCCGCCCCGGGGCGGGCGCCTCCGCGTGCGCATCCTCCTGCAGAACGCCCACGGCACCGGCGGCACCATCCGCACCGTGCTCAACCTGAGCGGCGCCCTCGCCCGCGACCACGACGTCGAGATCGTCAGCGTGCTGCGCGGCACCCCCGAGCCGTTCTTCCCGCTTCCCGACGGCGTCGCGATCACCTACGCCGACGACCGCCTCGGGCCGCGCGGGCGCACCGCCCGGCTTCTGTCCCGGCTGCCGAGCGTCCTCATCCCGAAGGAAGAGGCGTCCTTCAAGTGGATGAACCTCTGGACCGACCTGCGGCTGCTCGCCGCGCTGCGGGCCGCGCCCCCGGACGTCCTCATCGCCACCAGGCCCTCGCTGAACCTGCTCATCGCGGCGCTCTCCCCGCGCGGCGTCACCCTCATCGGGCAGGACCACATGAGCCTCGGCTCCTACAAGCCGCCGCTGCGGCGCGAGATCCTGCGCGACTACCGGCGGCTCGACGTCCTGACCACGCTCACCGAGGCGGCCCGCACCGAGTACGAGGACGCCCTCGCCGGCTCGCCGGTCCGGATCGTCCGCATCCCGAATGCCGTGCCGGACATGCCCGGCGGCCCGTCCCGCCGCACCGACAAGGTCGTCCTGGCCGCCGGGCGGCTCGTCCACAACAAGCGCTTCGACCTGCTCATCGAGGCGTTCGCGCCGGTCGCCGCCGAGCACCCCGACTGGACGCTGCGGATCTTCGGCGCCGGCGCCCGGCGCGCCGCCCTGCGGGACCTGGTCGCCGAGCGCGGCCTCACCGGACGCGTCGAGGTCCGGCCCGCCAGCCGCCGGCTGCCCGCCGAGATGGAGCGCGCCGCGGTCTACGCGCTCACCTCCCGCCGGGAGGGGATGCCGATGGTCGTCATCGAGGCCATGACCAAGGGGCTCGCCGTGGTGTCCACCGACTGCCCGCACGGCCCGCGCGAGATGATCGAGCACGACCGGGACGGACTGCTCGTCCCCGTCGACGACCGCGCGGCCCTCACCGCGGCGCTCCGCCGCCTCATCGCCGACCCCGCGCTCCGCGACCGGCTGGGCGAGCGGGCCCGCGCGTCGGCGCGCGCCTACGAGCCGGCCGGCGTCGCTGCCCGGTGGACCGCGCTGCTCGCCGACCTACACCCCCCGCCGCGGGCTCCCTCGCCGGCCGCCCGCGTCCCGCGCACACGCCTGGACCGCCGCGAGGAGGAACGCGCCCCCGGCCCGTGACGCGGCCGTCGCCCGGCCCCGGGGACCGCGGCGCCGGTTCCGTCACCCGCGTTCGGCGAGGCCGCGGACGAACGCGGCCTGGCCCGCGTGCTGGAGGCAGTCGGAGACGACGCTGACGAGACGGACGCCCAGGGTGACGGGCGGGTCCCAGGCGCGGTCGACGACGGCGGGCAGGTCGGCGTCGGTGAGGCCCGCGACGTACTCGGTCGTCATCGCGTGGACGCTGTCGTGGTAGCCGGTCAGCAGGTCCGGGGAGTCGACGCGGACGGACGCGACCTCGTCGGGGCCGTGGCCGAAGCCGGTGTCGGACGGGTCGAGCGGCAGCGCGAAGCGGTCGGCCCAGCCGTCGGACGTCCAGCGCTGGGCGGTGCCGGCGACGTCGGCGACGTGGTCGTCCTGGACGCGGGTCAGGTGCCACAGCAGCCAGGCGATCGAGTTCGCCTCCGGGTCGGCGCGGAACGCGAGCAGCTCGGGCGTGAGGCCGTCCGCGGCGGCGTGGACCTCTTCGCGGATCCGGTCGAAGGCGTCGGTGAGCAGTTCGGCACTGGTCATTGACCCGAGCCTAGTGCGGGGACGCGGCGATTTCAGGCCCCCGGGACCCGAATGCGGGCGATCCGCTCGATACTGAGCGTAACGGGATCGATTCTTGGTGTGTCGATGACCGGTGAGGGGGAGGGGCCGCGCGGCGCCACGGACACGGCGCGCGCCCGGAGGGTGCTCGCGGGCGCGCCGCCGCCGCGCGGAGTGACCCGCCCCCGCCCCCCGGCGGGGCGGGGGCGGGCCGCCGGTCCTACCCGCGGACGCCGTAGAGGTGCTCGAGGGCGAGCTGGTCGAGGCGCTCGTGCGCCGCGCCGCGGACCGCGAGGGCTTCGATGTCGGGGGAGGCGTCGCGGACGGACCGCCAGTCCTCGCCCTCGTCGAGGGTCGGCCGGGCCAGCTCGTCCAGCCGCGCGTCCCGCAGCGCCTCCTGCACGTCGGGGTCGGCGCGGAACGCGCGCGCCTTCTCCCGCAGGATCAGCCAGTTGCGCATGCACGCCGCCGCCGACTCCCACACGCCCGCGTCGTCCTCGGTCCGCGGCGGCTTGAAGTCGAAATGGATGGGGCCGTCGTAGTCGCTCTGCTCGATCAGGTCGACCACCCAGAACGCGCCGCGCACGTTCCCGGCGCCGAACCGCAGGTCCTGGTCGTAGCGGGGGCCGTGCTGCCCGTTCAGGTCGATGTGGAACAGCTTGCCCTGCCACAGCGCCTGCGCCAGGCCGTGCGCGTAGTTCAGGCCCGCCATCTCCTCGTGCCCGACCTCCGGGTTCAGGCCGACCGTCTCCGGGCGCTCCAGCTCCTGGATGAACGCGAGCGCGTGCCCGATCGTCGGGAGCAGGATGTCGCCGCGCGGCTCGTTCGGCTTCGGCTCGATCGCGAACCGGATGTCGTACCCCTGGTCGGCCACGTAGGCGCCGAGGACGTCGAACGCCTCCTTGTAGCGGTCCAGGGCGGCCCGGACGTCCTTGGCCGCGCCCGACTCGGCGCCTTCCCGGCCGCCCCAGCACACGTAGGTGCGGGCGCCCAGCTCGGCGGCCAGGTCCAGGTTGTCCATCACCTTGCGCAGCGCGAACCGGCGGACGTCCCGGTCGTTGGAGGTGAACGCGCCGTCCTTGAAGACCGGGTGGCCGAACAGGTTGGTCGTGGCGGTGGTGACGACGAGGCCCGTCTCGTCCAGCGCCTTGCGGAACGCGTCGATCTTCTGCTGCCGCTCGGCGGGCGAGGCGTCGAAGTCGAACACGTCGTTGTCGTGGAAGTTCACGCCGTACGCGCCGATCTCGGCGAGCTTGCGGACGGCCCGGTCGGCGGCCATCGGCGGCCGGGTGCCCGGCCCGAACACGTCCACGCCCTGCCAGCCGACCGTCCAGATGCCGAACGAGAACCGGTCCTCGGGAACCGGGGTGTAGTCGCTCATGTCGTCCCTCCTTACTCGGCCGCCGTACCCAGCGCCGGGGCGGTGTCGCGCAGCGCGGCGTAGCGCGCGCGGACGGCCGCCTCGACGCGGTCGGCGGTGTACTCGGTGGCGGCCGGCGGCGGCCAGTCCGGCGGTTCGGGCGTCCCGGCCAGCGCCCACGCGGCCTGCCGGGCGGCGCCGAGCGCCACGTACTCGGCGGGGTCGGGCACGGTGACGGGCGTGCCGAGGATCGCGGGGGCCAGCCGGCGGACGGCCTCGGCGCGCGCGCCGCCGCCGATCAGCAGGGTGCGGCGCGGCCGGACGCCCTGGGCCGCGAGGTGGTCGACGGCGTCGGCGAGCGAGCACAGCAGCGCCTCCACCGCCGCCCGCGCCATGTTCTCCCGGGTGGCGTTCACCGTGGTGAGCCCGGTGAGGACGCCCGTCGCGTCTGGGCGGTCGGGGGTGCGCTCGCCGTCCAGGTAGGGCAGCAGCGTCAGCCCGCCCGCGCCCGGCTCGGCGGCGAGGGCCAGCGCCGACAGCTCGTCCAGCGTCGCGCCGGTGAGGCGGGCGGCGGCCTCCGGGATCCGGGCGGCGTTCAGCGTGCAGACCAGCGGCAGGAACCGGCCGGTCGCGTCGGCGAAGCCCGCGACCAGGCCGGACGGGTCGGCGGCGGGGGCGTCCGCGACCGCGAACGCCGTCCCGGACGTCCCGACCGACAGCACGACGTCGCCGGGCCGCAGTCCGAGGCCGAGGGCCGCGCCCATGTTGTCGCCCGTGCCGGCGCCGAGCGCCGCGCCCCAGGACGTCGTCCCGACCCGCTCGCCGGGGCCCGCCACCCGCGGCGGCTCGGCGTCGCGGCCGAGCGCGGCGCGCAGGACGTCCGGCAGGTAGGCGCCCTCGGCGGGCGACCAGTAGCCGGTGCCGGACGCGTCGCCGCGGTCGGTGACCGGGCCGTCGGAGCCGAGCCGCAGCGTCAGCCAGTCGTGGGGGAGCAGCACCCGCTCGGTGCGACGCGCGTTCTCCGGTTCGTGCTCGGCCATCCAGCGCAGCTTGGTCACCGTGAACGACGCGACGGGCACGCTGCCCGTCCGCTCCGCCCACACCCGCGCGCCGCCGAGTTCGTCCACGAGCGCGCGCGCCTGCGGGGCGGAGCGGGTGTCGTTCCACAGCAGGGCGGGCCGGACCGCCTCGCCGCCGGCGTCGAGCGCGACCATGCCGTGCTGCTGCGCGGCGACGGCCACGGCGTCCGCCCGCTCGAGCAGGGGGCGCAGCCGCGACAGCGCGTCCCACCAGCGGTCCGGGTGGCATTCGGTGCCGTCGGGATGCGGCGCCGACGCCGTGTCGACCACGGTGCCGTCGGACGTGCGGCACAGCACGACCTTCGTCGACTGCGTCGAGGAGTCGACGCCCGCGACCAGCCCCTCGGCCATCCGGACCCCTTTTCGTCAACGATGTGGACTTAAGTAACGTAGCAGCCGACCCGGCACCTGCCTATAGCCGCGACTGAATTAGGGTGCGTCCATGACGAACTCCGGGAACGTCCCCGTCCGGCACGCCACGATGCGCGTCCGGAACCTCGCCGTCGTCCTGGAGCACATCGCCCGGCACCAGCCCGTCACCCGGGCCCGCCTCGCCGAGCTGACCGGGTTCACCAAGACCACGGTGTCCAACCTCGTCGGGATCCTGGACGGCGCCGGCCTCGTCGTCGACGGCGCGCCCGTCCACGAGGGCGAGCGCGGCCGCCCCGGCGTGGCCGTGTCGCTGCGCGGCGACGGCGCCGCCGGGCTCGGGCTGGAGGTGGGCGTCGACCACCTGTCCGCGTGCGTCCTGGACCTGGCCCGCCGGGTCCGCTACCGGCACGTCGTCACCGGCGACAACCGCGGCCGGGAACCCGCCGCCGTCCTCGCCGCGCTCGCCGGGCTCGCGGACGAGGCCGCCGCCGCGGCCGCCGGGCAGGGCCTCACCGTGGCAGGCGCCGCCGTCGCGCTGCCCGGTCTGCTCGACCGCGAGAACGGCGTCGTCCGGCACGCCCCGAACCTGGGCTGGACGGACGTGCCGGTGACCGGCGCGCTCGCCGGGCTGCGCGCCGAGTACGACAACGAGGCCAACCTCGCGGCGCTCGGGGAGCTGTGGTTCGGCGGCGGCGCCCGCCTCGGCGACTTCGTCCACGTCTCCGGCGAGATCGGCATCGGCGCCGGCATCGTCGTGGACGGCCGCGTCTTCCGCGGCGCGCACGGCTTCGCCGGGGAGCTCGGCCACCTCGTCGCCGAGCCGTCCGGCCCGCCCTGCCCCTGCGGCGGCCGCGGCTGCCTGGAGCAGGTCGCCGGGCGGGACGCCCTGCTGCGCGCCGCCGGGATCCCCGCGGGCGGCGCGCCGCTCGACGCCCTCGCCGCCCGGCTGGCCGCCGGCGACGGGACGGCGTCCGCCGCCGCGGCCCGCGCGGGCCGCGCCCTCGGCGGCGCGCTCGCCGCCGCCGTCAACCTCCTCGACCCGGACACGATCGTGCTGGGCGGCGTCTACCCGCCGCTCGCCGACTGGATCGTCCCGCCGCTGCGCGACGCCCTCGCCGCGGGGCCGGGGTCCCTGCGCCGCGCCGTGCCGCCCGTCGAGGTGTCCGCGCTCGCCGACGGGGCCGCCGTCCTCGGCGCCGCCGGCCTGGTCATCGAGCGGCTCCTCGCCGACCCCGCGCCGCTCCTGCCCTGACCGCCCGGCCGGGCGGTCAGGTATCGACCCGCCTGGCGACGAACGACGCGATCAGCCGCCCCGCCGCCGGCACCTCCAGCGGCACCAGCGACGTGGCGGGGTGGGCCCGCCGCCGCGCGCCGCCCTCGATCGCCCGGACGATCGCCCGCGCGGCCGACTCGGGGCTCACCGGCGGCGGCGTCCGGACGGGCCCGTTCCGCCACGGCAGGAGGTCGACGTCCCGGGTGGCGGTGTCGGTGGCGCCCGGGACGACCTCCAGCACGCGGACGCCCGTGCCGCGCAGCTCGTTGCGCAGCGTCCGGGTGGCGTGCCCCAGCGCCGCCTTGGCCGCGCCGTAGTACCCGAGCGTGGGGATCGGGACGGACTGCAGCGTGGACGTGACGTTCACGACGAGCCCCCCGCCTCCGCCGTCGCGCAGGGCGGGCAGCACCGCGCGGGTCAGCGCGATCGGCGACCAGAAGTTCGTCTCGAACAGCGCGCGCGCCGCCTCGCCGTCGCCCAGCTCCGCCTGCGTCCCCACCAGTCCGGCGCCCGCGTTGTTCACCAGCACCTGGACGGACCCGAGCGCGGCGACCGCCTCCCGCCCGAGCTCCGCGGCGGCGCCCGCCCGCGACAGGTCGGCCCCGAACACCAGCGGCCGCGTCCCGCCGCGGGCGGCGATCTCGTCCGCCGCAGACTCCAGCTCGTCCCGCCTGCGCGCCGCGATCGCCAGCCGGGCGCCCCCCCCGCCAGCGCGAACGCCAGGGCCCGGCCGATGCCGCTGGACGCGCCGGTGAGCAGGATCGGCGTCCCCGTCAGGTCCATGTACCGCCTCCCGAAGTTGACTGATTATCAGTCAACTGCGAACCTAGGCGCGTTCCCGCCGCCGCGTCAACACCGGAGGAGCCGCCGATGACCGGGCCCGACCGCCGCGCGCTGCTCGTCGACGCCGCCGCCGAGCTGTTCACCGAGCGCGCGTACGACGAGGTCACCACCAGCGAGATCGCGCGCCGCGCCGGTGTCGCGTACGGGCTCATCGCGCACCATTTCGGCAACAAGCGCGGCCTCTACCTGGCGACGATCCGCGCCGCCGCCGACCGGCTCCGCACGGTCCACGAGTCCCTGCCGGCGGACGGCGCGCCGGCCGAGCGGCTGCGCGGCGCGCTCGACCGGCACATCGCCTTCATGGAGGACAACGCCGCCGGGTTCCTCGCCCTCATGCGCGGCGGCAACGGGTCCGACCCCGAGGTGCGCGCGATCATCGAGGACCTGCGCTGGCAGGGCGCGCGGCGGCTGCTCGACGCCCTCGGCGTCGCCGACCCCCCGCGGCCGGCGCTGCGCACCGCGATGCGCGGCTGGGTGGCGCTCCTCGACGAGATCATCGCCGACCGCCTGCGGCACCGCGACGTGCCGCGCGCGACGCTCGTCGCGACGGCGTCCGCGACCCTCGTCGCCGCGCTGCGCGCCGCCCGCGCCGCCGACCCGGACGGCGGCCCCGACCCCGGACTCGTCGACCTGCTGCAGTGACCGGACGCCCCGCGTGATCGGCCGCGACCACAGGGTGAACCGGCGCGAGCACACTGCGTTCCGTGAGAGGATCCCTCTCCCGGGACGAGCGGAGACGACATGAGCGACGAGAGGCGGGGGACGCCCGCGGACGTCGACCTGACGACACCGAACACGGCACGGATCTACGACTACCTCCTCGGCGGCAAGGACAACTACGCCGCCGACCGCGAGGTCGCCGAGCAGTTGCTGGGCGTCATCCCCGAGGCGCGGACGGCGGCCCGGGAGAACCACGCGTTCATCGGCCGCGCCGTCCGCCACCTCGCGGGCGAGGGCGTCCGCCAGTTCATCGACATCGGCACCAAGCTGCCCGCCCGCGGCAACGTCCACGAGGTCGCCGCCGAGGTCGCGCCGGACGCCGCCGTGGTGTTCGCCGACGGCGACCCCGTCGTCCTCGCGCACGCGCGCGCCCTGCTGGCGGGCCGCCCCGGCGCGGGCCGCACCGCCGTCGTCCGGTGCGATCCGCGGCGGCCCGCGGCGGTCTTCGACGACCCGGCCGTCCGCGCCCTCATCGACGTCGACCGCCCGGTCGCGTGCATCCTCGACCGCGTCCTGCACTTCATCGACGACGACGCCGAGGCCGCGAAGGCCGTCGGCGCCGTGCACGACGCGCTCCCGCCCGGCGGGCACCTGGTGTTCACGCACATCACCCAGGACCCCGAACCCGAGTCCGGCGGGAACGTCGGCAAGGTGTTCCAGCCCACCGACGGCCACTTCTGGGGGCGCTCGCGCGCCCGCATCCTCGACATCGTCGGCTGCTTCGAGCTCGTCGAGCCCGGCCTGACCTACACGCCGCAGTGGCGTCCCGACGCGGGCGCACCGGCCGGCGACACGCCCGAGCGGACGTTCACCCTGGCCGGTGTCGGCCGCCGCCGTCCCTGAGCGCGGCGCGGCGGCCGCTCACCGTGCGTCCCGCGACCGGAGCGCGGTCGTCCTCGGGCGGCGGCGCGGGCGCCGCGGGCTCGCGGGGCCGGCGTTGCGTGCACGCGACTCCGGCGGAGGCCGCCGACACGCAGGCGACGGCGAGCCACGCCGCCGGGCCCAGGCGTTCGCCCAGCAGGACGAGCCCCGCCAGCGCGGCGGCCGCCGGTTCGAGGCTCACCATGACCGCGGCGGCCTGCTCCGGCATGCGCCGCAGCGCGGCCCGGTCCAGCGACCACGGGACGACCGCCGACAGCAGCGCGACGCCCAGGCCGGCCGCGAGCACGCCCGGCCGGAGCACGGCGCCCTCCGCGAGCGGCGCCAGCGGCAGGACGAGCAGCGCCGCGACCGCGACGCCCCAGGCCAGCGGGGCACCGGCGAGCGCGCCCGCGCGCCGGGTCAGCACCAGGTAGGCCGCCATGCAGGCGCCCGCCCCCAGCGCCAGCGCCGCCCCGGACGGGGAGACCGGATCGCCGAACGGTCGGTAGATCAGCAGCACGCCCGTCCCGGCGAGCGCCGCCCACAGCAGGTCGAGGGGGCGCCGGGCCCGGACGAGCGCGAGCGTCAGCGGCCCGAGGAACTGCAGGGTGGACGCGACCCCGACGGGCAGCCGCTCCAGCGCCGGATAGATGAGGTGCATGCCCGCGATGGCGACGCCGAGCGCCGCGACCGTGCCGCGCGCCGCGCGGTCCGGCGCCCGCGGGCGGCGCAGGAGCAGCAGGACGAGCGCCGCGAACCCCAGCCGCAGGACGATCACGCCCGCCGTCCCCGCGACCGCGAACATCGCCTTGCCGCACGCCAGCCCCACCTGGACGGTCACGACGCTGCCCAGCAGCAGGACCGGGCCCGGCACCTCGGGTCTGTTCACCATGCCGCCAGTCTCGGAAGCCGCGACCGTCCGGGTCCATCGAATGCTTCTGTACGGAACCGTGTTGAATGACCGCATGATCGACCGCCGCCTGGAGACACTGCGCGTCCTGCGGGAGCGCGGCACCGTGACGGCGACGGCGGAGGCGCTGCACCTGACGCCCTCGACGGTGTCGCAGCAGCTCCGGCAGCTCGCCCGCGACCTCGGCGTCGAGCTGCTGGAGGCGCAGGGCCGCCGGGTGCGGCTCACCGCGGCGGCGCACACCGCGCTGCGGCACGCCGACGCGCTGGCCGCCCAGTGGGAGCGGGCCCGCGCCGATCTCGCCGCGCACCGGACGGGCGACGCCGGTCGGGTGCGGATCTGCAGCGTGTCCAGCGCCCTCGCCGCGCTGGTCGCGCCCGCCGTCGCGCGGCTGCGCGAGGAGCACCCCGGCCTCGAGGTGCGGATGAGCGAGAAGGAGAGCGGGGACGCCGCGCACCTCCTGCTGTCCCACCGGTACGACATCGCGGTGGTCATTCCCAGCGCGGGCGCCCCGGCGGCGGGCGACGCGCGGTTCGCCGTCCAGACGCTGCTCGACGAGCCGCAGGACCTGCTCGTCCCGACCGGCCATCCGCTGGCCGGGCGCGGGACGCTCCGGCTGGACGAGGCGGCGGGGGAGCCGTGGATCGGCTCGCCGGACCGCCCCGACCAGCACCGGCTGATGCTCGCGTCCTGCGCGTCCGCCGGGTTCGCGCCCCGCATCGTGCACGAGGCCAACGAGTGGTTCGCGGTGTCGGCCCTGGTCGCGCGCGGGTTCGGGGTCGGGCTGGTGCCGCGGCTGGCGCCGCTCCCGCCGGACGACGGGGTGGTGCGGGTGCCGCTGCGCGGGGAGGGCGTCCCGTCCCGCCGGATCATCGCGTGCGTGCGGCGCGGCGGCGACCGGCAGCCGCCGATCGCGCACGGCCTGGGGGCGCTGCGGGCCGCGGCCCGGGACCGCTAGCCCGCCGCGGCCGTGTCGGGGGCGGCGGGCGGCGGCACGGGGACGGCCTCGATGGCGGCGTCGGCGAGCCGCCGGGCGCCCGCCTCGTACCGGTCGCGCAGCTCCAGCAGGACCTGCTGGCCGCGGACGGCGGGCCAGTCACCCGGCAGGTGCTCGACGGGCAGCCGGGGGTCGTCGCGGACGAGCCGCAGCCACTCGGTCGTCATCCACAGGTAGCGGGCGAGGTCGTCGGGGGCGTCCGGCAGCGGGTCGGGGCGGTCCCAGCGGTCGAGGAACGCGCGGTAGCCGTCCGCGACGGCGTCCAGGTCGAACGCCTCCCGCAGCATCGCCGGGACGTCGGTGGGCTCCTCGGCCGGGCCGGAGAACACCTTCAGGCGCCCCTCCAGGCCGAGTTCGCCGACGATCGCGCGGACGTCCCGGCGCGAGGGGGCGATCCACGTGCCGTTGCCCAGCGAGCCGAAGCCCGCCCAGGTCAGCCGGGCGCGCAGGTCGTGGCGGGCGCGCTGCCACGACTCGGGCATCGAGAACGCGAGCACGGTCCAGGTGCCGTCCCAGTCGGAGTTGAGGACGCCGCGCCGCCAGACGCGCTCCTCTCCGTCGCGCAGGATCGCGGCGGAGCGCGCGGTCAGCCCGAAGTGCATGCGGCGGCCGTCCCGGTGCCGCGCCAGCAGGCCGCGGGCGACCATCCGGGTCAGCGTGGAGCGCACCGCGTGCTCGCCGACGCCGAGGCGGGCGAACGTTTCGATGAAACTGCCGGAGAAGACCGCGATGTCGCGCCCGAGCACGTAGTTGCCGAGGTAGGTCAGCATCAGCGACTGGGGCCGGAGCCGGAGCGAGGGGCCGCCGTCCGGTCCGGGCCGCGTGCCGTGCGTGTCCCCGCCGCCGTCGCGCTCGTCGGGCACGGCGTCGGGGCCCTTCACTCTTCGCTCACCCGTTCGGCTCCCCTCATGGCGCCAGCGTAACGGCGGTCCGGCGGCCGTCCCGCCGCCGGACCGGGCACGTTCGGCAATTCCTTGACCGCCGTGAAATATACGCCTAACTTCAAGGCGGTCCCACCCCGGCGCCCGCCGCAGCGATCCCCCACCCCGGGAGGCAGCAGTGCGCAAGATGGTCCCCCTGCTCGCCGCGGCCGTCCTCGCCGCCGCCACCGCCTGCGGCGGTTCCGGCGGCGGAGACGGCTCCGCCCTCAAGATCGGCTTCATCGAGTCCCTGACCGGCAACTACGCCACGCTCGGCGGCGAGGCGAAGAAGACGGTCGAACTGGCCGTCGAGCAGATCAACGACGCCGGCGGCATCGGCGGCGAGCGCGTCGAGCTCGTCGTCCTCGACGACCGCACGTCGCCCGACCAGGGCGTCCTGCACTTCAACCGGCTCCGCTCGCAGGACGTCACCGCGATCATCGGCTCCACGTACGCCAACGTCGCGCTCGCCGTCCAGCCCCTCGCCGAGCGGGAGAAGATCCCCTACATCTCGCTGGCCCCCGCGGACGAGCAGGTCGACCCGATCCGCTCGTACACGTTCGTGATCCCGGCGCTGTCGTCGACGTACGCGCAGGCGATGCTCCAGTACTTCGAGGCGCACGGCATCTCCGAGGTCGCCGTCGCCTACGACACCAAGAGCGCGTACGCGATGGCCGGGTTCGAGGGGATGAAGGCGCACGCGGCCGGGCACGGCGTCCGGATCGTCCGGGAGGAGCCCTTCGAGACGAACGCCGGCAGCTTCAGCCCGCTGTTCACCCACGTCCGCGACTCCGGCGCGCAGGCCCTGGCCGTGTGGGCGAGCGGCCCGCCCGGGGTGACGCTGGCCAAGCAGTACCCGTCGTCCGGGCTGGACGTCCCGCTGTTCATGACCGGCTCGCAGGCGAGCAAGCTGTGGCTCGACCCCGTGGGGGAGGCGGCCGAAGGCGTGTACGTGCAGAGCGCCATCGGGGTCGTCGGAGAGCACCTGCCCGACGGGAAGCTGAAGCAGTCGATCCAGGAGATGTCGGTCCCGTTCGAGAAGAAGCACGGGTACACGCCGCCGCAGTTCGCGATGGACGGCTACGCGGCCGTCCGGCTCCTGGCCGCGGCGATCGAGCAGGCGGGCGGCGACCGCGAGAAGATCCGCGACGCGCTGGAGGGCCTCGCCCTCGTGACGCCCAACGGCCGGTACGAGTACGGGCCGGACGACCACTCCGGGCTGAAGCCGTCCGACATCTCGATGAACCGGGTGAAGGGCGGCGAGCTGGTCCCGACCGAGTGGTCGGGGGCGCGGCTCGCCGAGACCGCGCGGGCGCTCGGATGACGCCGCTGCTCACGATCGACGGCGCGGGGCGGGCGTTCGGCGGCGTGTACGCCGTCCGGGACGTGTCGATGACGGTCGCGGAGGGCGAGACCCGCGCCGTCATCGGCCCCAACGGCGCCGGGAAGTCGACCCTGTTCAACCTGATCGGCGGCCACCTCGTCCCCGACCACGGGACGATCGCGTACGCGCCCGCCGGGTCCGGTCCCCGCCGCATCGACCGGCTCCCCCCGCACGCGCGGGCCCGGCTCGGCATCGCCATCGTGTTCCAGGGCGCGCGGCTCTTCCGGGGCATGACCGCGCTGGAGAACGTGATGGTCGGCGCGCACGCCCGCACCCGGCACGGGATGCTGTCGGCGGCGCTGCGGCTGCCCGCGCACCGCCGCGAGGAGGCCGCGATCCGGGCCGACGCCCTCGCCGCGCTCGGCCGGGTCGGGCTGCGCGACTGGGCGGACCGCTCCGCCGACGTCCTCCCGCTCGGCCAGCAGCGCTCCCTGCAGGTGGCGCGCGCGCTCTGTGCCCGTCCCCGGCTCCTGCTGCTGGACGAGCCCGCGTCGGGCCTGCGCGGCGCCGAGCGGGAGGCGCTCGCCCAGCTGATCGAGGGGCTGCGCGCGGAGGGCCTGACGATGATGCTCGTCGAGCACGACGTCGCGTTCGTCGCCCGCCTCGCCGACCGCGTCGGCGTCCTTGACCTCGGCCGCCTCATCGCCGAGGGCACCCCGGAGCGGATCCGCCGGGACCCCGCCGTCGTCGCGGCCTACCTGGGCGGCGAGGCCGCGTGACGGCCCCCGTCGTCGAGGTGTCCGGGCTGGTCGTCCGGTACGGGACCGCCACCGCCCTGGACCGCGTCGCGCTGACCGTCGGGGCCGCCGAGGCGGTCGCGCTGATCGGCCCGAACGGCGCCGGGAAGACGTCCCTCGTCAACGCCGTCATGGGCGTGCTGCGGCCCGCCGCCGGGCGGGTCCGCGTCCGGGGCCGGGCGGCGCTGGTCCCGGAGGGGCGGCAGATGTTCGACGCCCTGACCGTCGAGGACAACCTCGCCCTGGGCGCCTGGCGCCGCCGCCGCGAGCGCGGCGCCCGCGACACCGCCCGCGTCTACGAGGTGCTGCCGCGGCTCGCCGCGCTGCGGGACCGCCGCGCGGGCTCGCTGTCCGGCGGGGAGCAGCAGATGGTGGCGTTCGGGCGGGCGCTCATGGCCGACCCGGACGTGCTCGTGGTGGACGAGCTGTCGCTCGGGCTCGCCCCGCTCGTCACCGCGGACCTCGCCGAGCACCTGCGGGCGCTGAACACCGGGCGCGGCCTCGCGCTCCTGCTCATCGAGCAGAACGCCCGGCTCGCCCTCGACCTCTGTACGCGCGGCTACGTGCTGGAGGCGGGCCGGATCCGCGCCGAGGGCGCGGCGGCGGAACTGGCGGCGGGCAGCGCGGTCGCCGACGCCTACCTGGGCGGCGCGGCGTCCCCGGCGGGGGAGGAGAAGGCGTGAGCGCGTTCCTGCAGTACCTCGTCTCCGGAATCGCGGTCGGCTGCGGGTTCGCGCTGCTGGCGAGCGGCCTGGTGGCGATCCACCGGGTGACGCGCGTGGTGAACTTCGCGCAGGGCATGTTCGCCGTCGTCGGCGGGATGGCGGCCGGGTCGCTGCTGTCGTCCGGCCTGCCGCACGGCGCCGCCGAGGCCGCGGCCGTGCTCGTCGCGGGGGCGGTGGGCCTCGCCGTCGGGCTCGCCGCGACCGGCAAGCGCGGGACGTCCCCGCAGTCGGCCCTCATCGTCACGCTCGGCCTCGGCTTCCTGGCGTACGCCGTCGAGATCATGATCTGGGGCGACACCCCGCGCTCCCACCCGGGCCTCGGCGGCTCCGCCGTCCTGTTCGGCGCCCACGTGCAGAAGCAGTCGTTCCTCGTCATCGGCGTCGCGGCCGCGGTGTTCGCGCTGCTCGGGCTGTTCTTCGGACGCACGTACACGGGCAAGGCGCTCACCGCGTGCGCGTCGAACCCGTACGCCGCGCGGGCCGTCGGCATCGACACCGTCCGCATGGGGCTGCTCGCGTTCGCGCTCGGCGGCATGCTCGGCGGGCTCGGCGGCGTCCTGCTCGCGCCGCTGCAGCCGATGTCCTACGACAGCGACGTCCTGCTCATCACCAACGGGTTCGCGGCGGCGATCCTCGGCGGGCTGGACCGGCCGGGCGTCGCGCTCGCCGGGGCGCTCGCCCTCGGCGTCGCCGAGTCGCTGGTGGCGGGGTACGGCGCCGCGTCGTACCAGACCGTCGTGGCGCTGGTGCTGATGCTGACGATCATGACGGTGCGCGCGTCGCGGCGGACCGCGCTCCAGGAGGAGGCCGCCCGATGAGCGAGTCCGCCCGCCCGCCCGCTCGCCGCGGGCCGCTGCCCCGGTCTCGGGGGGCGGCCGCCGCGTCGGCCGTCGCCGCCGTCGCGCTCGCGCTGCCGGTCGTCCTGCCGGGCCCGCAGGTGTCGGTGTACGTGCTGCTGCTGATCTCGGCGATCGTCGTGACCGGGCTGTCCATGCTGATGGGCTTCGCGGGGCAGGTGTCGCTCGGCCAGGCCGCGTTCACCATGATCGGCGCCTACACTGCCGCGCTCACCGCGATCCACGGCGTGCCCACCTGGGCGGGCCTGCTGCTCGCGCCCGCCGCCGCCGGGGCGGCCGCCGCGCTCGTCGGCGTCCCGCTGCTGCGGCTGCGCGGCCACCAGCTCGCGTTCGCCACCCTCGCCGTGCAGCTGATCCTGCTCAGCGTCGTGGGGCGGCAGGAGTGGGCGGGCGGCGACATCGGGCTGCAGGGGGTCCCGCGCCTCACGGTCGCCGGGTACGAGTTCGCCGACGACGCCGCCTACGCCTACCTCGCGCTCGCCGCGCTCGGCGGCACCGTGCTCGTCGCCCGCAACATCGTCCGGTCCCGGCCGGGCCGCGGCCTGCGCGCGCTCGCCACCAGCGAGGTCGCCGCCGCGTCCGCCGGGGTGCCGGTCGCGCTCTACAAGCAGGCGGTGTTCGCCCTGTCGGCGGCGTTCGCGGGCCTCGCCGGCGGCGTCTACGCCTACTACATCGGGTACGTCGCGCCCGGCTCGTTCCCCGTGCTGCTCTCGTTCGAGTACGTCGTGATGGCCGTCGTCGGCGGCGCCGGGACGATCCGGGGCGCGCTCGCCGGCGCCGCCGCCGTCACGCTGCTGCTGCAGGTGCTCAACGACGTCGGCACGCGGGAGGGGATGCCCGCGTCGGCGCCGGCCGTCCTGTCCTACGCCGTCTACGGGCTGCTGCTCGTCCTCGTGGTGCTGTTCGTGCCGAAGGGCCTCGTCCCCACGGCCGCCGACCGGTGGCGGCGCCGCGCCCCGGGCCGGCGCGGCGCCGAGGCGGAGGCCGAACCCGAACCCGCGCCCGTCACCTGACCGTCCGGAACCGCCTGGAGAGGTGCCTCCGCCATGCGCAACGAAGGACTCGGGTCGTGGCCCGCCCGCCGCGCCCGCAAGACGCCGGACGCCGCCGCGCTCGTCCACGGCGGACGGACGCTCACCTACGCCGGGCTGCTGCGCCGCGTGTCCGGCCTCGCGCACGGGCTGCGCGCCCTCGGCGTCCGGCACGGCGACCGCGTCGGCTACCTGGGGCCGAACCATCCGGCCTTCCTCGAGACGCTGTTCGCCACCGGGACGCTCGGCGCGGTGTTCGTCCCGCTGAACACCCGGCTCGCCGGCCCCGAGATCGCGCACCAGCTCGCCGACGCCGGGGTGTCGGTGCTCGTGCACGCCCCGTCGCACGCCGGGCTGGTGGGCGGGGTCCGCGCCCGCGTCCCCGTCCGCGAGCACGTCGCGCTGGACGGGCCGGGCCCGTGGGCGCACGGGTACGCGGAGGTGCGGGCGGCGGCGGGGGAGGCGGGCGCCGCGCCGATCGACGTCCCGGTGTCCCTCGACGACCCGTGCATGATCATGTACACGTCCGGGACGACCGGTGCCGCGAAGGGCGCGACCCTCACCCACGGCAACATCACCTGGAACGCGGTCAACGTCCTCATCGACCACGACCTGACGGCGGGCGAGGTGGCGCTCGTGTCCGCGCCGCTGTTCCACACCGCCGGGCTCAACATGCTCGCGCTGCCCGTGCTGCTCAAGGGCGGCGCGTGCGTCCTCGTCCCGGCGTTCGACCCCGCCGCCACCCTCGACCTCATCGCCGAGCACCGCGTCACGTTCGTGTTCGGGGTGCCGACCATGTTCCAGCGCGTCGCCCGCGAACCCGGCTGGGACGCCGCCGACCTGTCGTCCCTCCGTATCCTGACCTGCGGCGGCGCCCCCGTGCCGCCGTCGCTCATCGAGACCTACCAGAAGAGGGGCCTGACGTTCCTGCAGGGATACGGGATGACCGAGGCCGCGCCGGGCGCGCTGTTCCTCGACGCCGCGCACGCGGAGGCCAAGGCCGGGTCGGCGGGCGTGCCGCACTTCTTCAGCGACGTCCGCGTCGTCGCCCCCGACATGACGGACGTCCCGCCGGGGGAGACCGGTGAGATCGTCGTGCGCGGCCCGCACGTGATGCGCGGGTACTGGGGGCGCCCCGACGCGACCGCCGCGGCCTTCACCGACGGCTGGTTCCGCAGCGGCGACGCCGCCCGGCTCGACGAGGACGGCTACGCCTACATCGTCGACCGCATCAAGGACGTCATCATCTCGGGCGGGGAGAACGTGTACCCGGCCGAGGTCGAGCACGCGATCCTCGCCGACCCGGACGTCCTGGAGTGCGCCGTCATCGGCGTCCCGGACGAGACGTGGGGCGAGGTCGGCCGCGCCGTGTTCGTCCCGCGCCCCGGCTCCGGTCTGACCGGGGACGCGGTGCTGGCCCGGCTCGACGGCCGGCTCGCCCGCTACAAGGTCCCCAAGTCGGCGGTGGCGGCCGCCGAGTTGCCCCGCAACGCCTCCGGCAAGATCCTCAAGGGACGACTGCGGGAGGAGTACGGCGAACCATGACCGAACGGGCGAGCGGAGGGGGACGGCCCCCCGTCACGCGGCGGGTACTGGACATCCTGGGCGCCTTTTCGGCGGAGCGGCCCGCGCTGTCCATCACCCAGATCGCGCGGCGCGCCGGACTGCCCCTGTCCACCGCCCACCGCCTGGCCGGCGAGCTGACCTGCTGGGGCGCCCTGGAACGCGACACCGACGGGCTGTACCGGATCGGGCTGCGGCTGTTCGAGGTCGCCGCGCTCGCCCCGCGCGGACCGGCGCTGCGCCAGGCCGCCATGCCGTTCCTCGAGGACCTCTACGAGGCCACCCACGAGAACGTGCACCTCGCCGTCCTCGACGGGCTCGAGGTCGTCTACATCGAGCGGATCTCCGCCCGCGACGCCGTGCACGTCTTCTCCCGGGTCGGCGGGCGCTGGCCCGCGCACGCCACCGGCGTCGGCCTCGCCATGCTCGCGCACTCCGACCGGGCCGTGCAGGAACGCGCCATCGCCGCGCCGCTGCGCCGCTTCACCGACCGGACGATCTCGTCCGGCCCGCAGCTGCGCCGCGCCCTCGCCGAGGTCCGCCGCACCGGCGTCGCGGTCAGCGACGGGCAGGTAGAGTCGTTCGCGCTCTCCGTCGGCGCGCCGGTCTTCGGGCCGGACGACACGGTCGTGGCGGCCGTCGCGATCGTCGTCCCGAACACCGGCTGGGACGCGCGGTCGCTGACCCCGGTCGTCCGGGCGAGCGCCCGCGGGATCTCCCGCGCGCTCGGCGCGCCCCGCGCCGTCCGTCCGCCGGAGACGGCCCTGCACGGGGCCTGAGCGGGTTCTTCCGTCGAACGGAAGCGGCCTTGGCGCGGCGGGGGCGGCGGCGAGAGGCTCGTCACACTCTGCCAGCCCACCCCGCCGAGGAGCCTCCGATGGTCTTCGCCCGCAACCAGTGGTACGTCGCCGCCTACGGGGAGGAGGTCGGCGACGGCCTGTTCGCCCGGACGATCTGCGGCGAGCCGCTCGTCATGTACCGGACGCGCGAGGGCAAGGCCGTCGCGCTCGCCGACCGGTGCGTGCACCGCCGCTTCCCGCTGTCGGAGAGCAACCGGGACGGCGACCGCATCGTCTGCGGCTACCACGGTTTCACCTACGACCCCGACGGGACGTGCGTGGCCGTGCCCGGCCAGACCCGGATCCCGCGCACCGCGCGCGTCCCCGCCTACCAGGTCGTCGAGCAGGACTCGCTGATCTGGGTGTGGATCGGCGACGGCGAGGGCGACGCGGCCGCGATCCCGCGGGCGCCGTGGCTGGAGTCGGCGGACTACACCACCGTCCGCGGCATGGAGCCGCTCGCCGCCCGCTACGAGCTGCTCGTCGACAACCTCCTCGACCTGTCCCACGAGACGTACCTGCACGCCGGGTACATCGGCACGCCGGAGGTCGCGCAGACGCCGATCACGACGGAGACCGACGAGGAGGCGGGCATCGTCTACGTCAGCCGCCGGATGAAGGACGTCGAGTGCCCGCCGTTCTACTCCGAGTCGACCGGCATCCAGGGCCGCATCGACCGCTGGCAGGACATCGAGTTCCACCCGCCGGGCTTCTACCTCCTGCACAGCCGGATCGCGCCGACCGGCGTGGAGCCCGGCCCGGACGGCGACGACTCGGACGCCTTCCACGTCGAGGTCGGCTACGCGATCGTCCCGGAGACCGAGACGACCACGCACGACTTCTGGTGGGTCGCCCGCGACTTCGCCCTCGACGACGAGAAGGTGTCGACGTTCCTGCGCGACAGCAACCGGACGGTCGTCCTGCAGGACGTCGTGGCGCTCAACAAGCTCGAGAAGGTCATCGCGAGCGAGCCGGACGGCTACCAGGAGCTGTCGATCAACATCGACACCGGCGGCCTCGCCGCGCGCCGCATGCTGCGGAAGCTGACGGCGCAGTGACGCCGGAGACCGCGGGCGGTGCGGCGGGCGGCCTGCTGCGGGTCGAGTGGTCCCCGGGCTCGGACCGGCTGACCGGCGTCTGCCACTGCGGCGCCGAGCACCGCGCCGACGACCCGGTGGAGGTCTGGACCTGGCTGCTCGCCCATCCGGACCACGGCGCGGCGACCGGCTGACCCGCCCGCCTCCGGAGGGGGGCGGACGGGCGCGGCGCGGTGCCGCGCCCGTCCGCCCTTCAAGGCGGGATGAGGTTAGGCTAACCTCATTCTGTGCTGTCCTCCGTGCGGAAACCCCCTGCCGCGGAGCCGCCGCCGAAGGCGGCCGTGCCGCGCCGCGCGGGCCGCTGGGGCGGCCTGCTCCTCCTCCTCGCCGTGCTGCTGCTGACGGTCGTCGCCAGCTTCGCGATCGGCGCCGAGTCGGTCCCGTTCCGCCGGGTGCTGCCGTCGGTGCTGTCGCCGGACGGGACGCAGCACTCGCTGATCGTCCACGAGCTGCGGCTGCCCCGCACCGTGCTCGGCATCCTGGTGGGGATCTCGCTCGGGCTCGCCGGGGCCGTGATGCAGGCGCTCACCCGCAACCCGCTCGCCGAGCCGGGCCTGCTCGGCGTCAACGGCGGCGCCGCCCTCGCGGTCGTCATCGTCATCGGCTTCTTCGACGTCGACGAGGTCCTCGTCTACGTGTGGGCGGCGTTCGCGGGCGCGGCCGGCGCGGCGGCCCTGGTGTACGCGATCGGGGCGCGCGGGCGCGGCGGCGCGTCGCCCGCCCGGCTGGTCCTCGCGGGCGCCGCGGTCAACGCGGTGTTCAGCGCGCTCACCGCGGGCCTCATGCTGCTCAGCCCGCAGAGCTTCAACGGCTTCCGGTTCTGGCAGGTCGGGTACCTCGCGGGACGCGACCTCGGCGTCTTCTGGCGGGTGCTGCCGTTCGTCGTCGCCGGCGTCGCCCTGGCGCTGGCGCTGGCCCGCCCGCTGAACGCGGTCGGGCTCGGCGACGACGCGGGGCGGGCGCTCGGCGCGCGGCCCGGACGGACGCGCGCGCTCGGCGCGCTCACGATCGTCCTGCTGTGCGGGGCGGCGACGGCCGCGGCGGGCCCGATCACGTTCCTCGGCCTGGCGGTGCCGTTCATCGTGCGGGCCCTCGTCGGCCCCGACCTGCGGTGGGTCGTGCCGTTCTCGCTGCTGCTGGCGCCCGTCCTGCTGCTGTGGGCGGACATCGCGGGACGGGTCGTGGCGCAGGGCGAGCTGGAGACGGGCATCGTCACGGCGTTCGTCGGGGCGCCGCTGTTCATCGTGATGGTCCGGCGGGGAAGGACGCGCGAGCTGTGAGCGCCTCGACGAAGACGCCCGGCGGCGCGCCGCCCGGGAAGGCGGCGGGCCGGGCGATGACGGGCCGGGTGGTGCGCGCGGGCACGGTGTCGGTGCGGTGGGAGCCGCGCGCCGCCGCGGTGTGCGCGGCGCTCGCGCTGCTCGCGGCGGGCGCCGCGGTGCTGGTCGTCGGCTCCGGCGACTTCCCCATCGCCCCGCCGGACGTGGTCGCGGCGCTCGTCGGGCAGGGCGACCGGGCGACCGAGTTCATCGTGCAGACGCTGCGGCTGCCGCGCGCGGTGACCGGGCTGCTGGTCGGACTGGCGCTCGGCCTCAGCGGGGCGATCTTCCAGAGCATGTCGCGCAACCCGCTCGGCAGCCCCGACCTCATCGGCTTCACGCAGGGCGGCGCGTCCGGCGCGCTGCTGCAGATCCTCGTGTTCGGCGGCGGCGCGGTCGCCATCACCGCCAGCTCGGCCGCCGGCGCGGTGCTCACCGCCCTCGCCGTCTACCTGGTCGCGTACCGGCGCGGCGGCGGGGTCGTGGGCGTCCGGCTCGTGCTGATCGGCGTCGCCGCGGCGGCGATGCTGCAGGCGCTCAACTCCTACCTGATCACGCGGGCCGAGCTGACGGAGGCGTACGAGGCCGCGTTCTGGCTGACGGGCAGCCTCAACGGGCGCGACTGGGACCAGGCGGTGCCGCTGGCGGTCGCGCTGGCCGTGCTCGTCCCGGCCGCGCTGCTGCTGTCGCGGAGCCTCGGCATGGGGGAGCTGGGGGACGACGCCGCGCAGGCCCTCGGCGTCCCGGTGCAGCGCACGCGGCTGCTCCTGGTGATCGTCGGGGTGGGGCTCGTCGCGGCGGCGACCGCGGCGGCCGGGCCGGTCCCGTTCGTCGCGCTGGCCGCGCCGCAGCTCGCCCGGCGGCTGACCCGCCGCCCGGGGGCGCAGCTGCTCCCGGCCGCGCTGACCGGCGCCGCGCTGCTGGCCTGCGGCGACCTGATCTCCCTGCACATGCCGGTCGCGATGCCGGTGGGCGTCGTGACGGGCGTCCTGGGCGGCGTGTACCTGGCCTGGCTGCTGTCGACGTCGGGCCGCCGCGGCATGGGCTGACGGCCGCCCTCCGGCGGCGTGACGGGGCGTTGACGGCCGGTCGCTCCTCGATTAGGTTAGCCTTACCTAATTCGGAGGGGAGTTCCGTGCTGACCCGGGAAGAGCTGCACACCCTGCTGGCGGACGTCCTCGGCGAACCCGCCGCGGCCGACGACAACCTCATCGAGCTGGGCATGGACTCGATCCGGCTCATGCAGCTGACCGGACGGCTGCGCCGCCGGGGCGTCGAGATCCGCTTCGCCGAGCTGGCCGAACGCCCCACCCTCGGCCAGTGGTGGGACCTGCTCGTCGAGCGCGGCCAAGCCGAGGCCGAGCCCGCCGAGCCCGCCGAGCCCGCCGAGCCCGCGGAGACCGGCGCGGCCGCCGCGCTCGACCCCGCCGAGATCGAGCCCGCCGACCCGTTCCCGCTCGGCCTCATGCAGCACGCGTACTGGATCGGCCGCGACTCCGGGCAGGCGCTCGGCTCCGTCGCCGCGCACCTGTACGTCGAGCTGGACGGCCGCGCCGTCGACCCCGGCCGCTTCGAGGACGCGGTCCGGGCCCTCGCCCGGCGGCACCCGATGCTGCGCGTAGCCGTCCTCGACGACGGGACGCAGCGCATCCTGCCGGAGCGCCCCGAGCCCGCCGTCACCGTCCACGACCTGCGCGGCGCCGCCGACGCCGACGGCGGGCTCGAGCGCGTCCGGGCGGAGATGTCGCGGCAGCGCCTGCCCATCGAGGACGGCCGCGTGTTCGACGCCCGGCTCAGCCTGCTCCCGGACGGCACGGCCCGCGTCCACCTGGACGTCGACATGGTCGCCGCCGACGCGATGAGCTACCGCGTCATGCTGGCCGACCTCGCCGCGCTGTACGAGGGCGAGCCCCTCGCCCCGATCCGCTACGGCTACGCCCGCTACCTCGCCGACGACCCCCGCGCCGCGGCCCGCGAGCGCGACCGCGCGTGGTGGGCCGGACGGCTCGCCGACCTGCCCGGCCCGCCCGAACTGCCGGTCGTCCCCGAGCCCGGCGACCGCGTCGAGCGCAAGCACCACTGGCTGGCGCCGCCCGACAAGGACCGCCTCCTCGCCCGCGCGCACGCCGCCGGCGTCACCCCCGCCATGGCGCTCGCGGCGGTGTTCGCCGAGGTCGTCGGCGCGTGGTCGGCGACGCCGCGGTTCCTGCTGAACCTGCCGCTGTTCCACCGCGAACCCGTCCACCCCGACGTGGACGCCGTCGTCGGCGACTTCACCGGCTCCATCATGCTCGAGGTCGACCTCACCGCCGACCTGACGTTCCTGGAGCGGGCCCGCGCCCTGCAGGCGGCCCTGCACACGGCCGGGGCGCACAGCGACTACTCGGGCCTGGAAGTGCTGCGCGACCTGTCCCGCGCGCGCGGCGAGCAGGTGCTCGCGCCCATCGTCTACACGAGCGCCCTCAACCTCGGCGAGCTGTTCGGCGACGCGGTCCGCGAACGCTTCGGCGAGCCCGCGTGGATCATCTCGCAGGGCCCGCAGGTGCTCCTGGACGCGCAGGTCACCGAGGTGTCCGGCGGCCTGCTGCTCAACTGGGACGTGCGGGTGCCCGCGTTCCCGGACGGCGTCGCGGAGGCGATGTTCGACGCCTACACGTCCGCGATCACCCGCCTGGGCGCGTCCGGCGCCGACTGGGACCAGCCGCTCGGCGCCGGCGCGTCCCCCGACCGGCTGCGGCTCCGGCACCGCCTCAACTCCACCCCGCCGCCGCCCCCGTCGACCCTGGTCCGCGGCTTCTTCGACCATGCGCGCCGCGCGCCCGGCGCGCCCGCCCTGCACTGGGGCGACGACGGCGTCCTCACCTACGGGGACCTCGCCGACCGCGCCCTGCGCACGGCGGCCGCGCTCGCCGCCGCGGGCGTCCGTCCCGGCGACCGCGTGTCGGTCGAGCTGCCCAAGGGCCCCGACCAGGCCGTCGCCGCCCTCGGCGTCCTCGCGGCGGGCGCCGCGTACGTGCCGATCGGCCCGGAGCAGCCCGCGGCCCGCCGCGCCGGGATCCGCGCGACCGCGCGCGTCGCCGCCGTGCTGACCTCGACCGCGGCGGACGCCGGGCTCGGCTCGTCCGGCCGCGGGGACGGCCGTCCCCCCGCGTTCGTCGCCCTCGACGCGGCCGGCGCCGTCGAGCCCCTGGCGGAACCGGCCGCGGTGCGGCCGGACCAGGTCGCGTACGTGCTGTTCACGTCGGGATCGACGGGCGAGCCGAAGGGCGTCGAGGTGTCCCACGGCGCCGCGATGAACACCATCGGCGACCTCGTCGAGCGCTTCGGCATGGGCCCGGACGACGTCACGCTCGCGGTGTCGGCGCTGGACTTCGACCTGTCGGTGTTCGACCTGTTCGCCGCGTGGACCGCGGGCGGCGCCGTCGCCGTCCCGCGCGAGGACGAGCGGCGCGACCCGGCCCGCTGGGCCGCGCTGGCCCGCCGGTGGTCGGTGACGGTGCTGAACTGCGTCCCGTCGGTGCTGGAGATGCTGCTGCGGGCCGGTTCGCCGGACGGGCCGCCCGCGCCCGCGCTGCGGCTGGTGCTGCTCGGCGGCGACTGGGTCGGGACGCACCTGCCCGCGCTGCTGCGCGAGACCGCCCCGGACGCCCGGTTCGTCGCGCTCGGCGGGACGACCGAGACCGCCATCCACTCCACCGTGCAGGAGGTCGCGGGCGACGTCCCCGCCGACTGGACGGCCGTCCCGTACGGCGTGCCGCTCGGCGGCGTCGCCTGCCGGGTCGTGGACGAGCTGGGCCGCGACCGCCCGGACTGGGCGGCGGGCGAGCTGTGGATCGGCGGCGCGGGCGTCGCCGACGGCTACGCGGGCGACCCGGAGCGGACCGCCGACCGGTTCGTCACCGTGGAGGGCGTCCGCTGGTACCGGACCGGTGACCTGGCCCGCTACCGGCCGGACGGGACGATCGAGTTCCTCGGCCGCCGCGACCACCAGGTGAAGATCCGCGGGTTCCGGATCGAGCTGGGCGAGGTCGAGGCCGCGCTGCGCGACCACCCGTCCGTCGGACGGGCCGTGGCGTTCGTCGCCGGCGGCCGGCTCGCCGCCGCGCTCGTCCCGCGGGTCGGGCCGGGCGGCGGGCTCGACCGGGACGCGGTGCTCGCCCGCGCCCAGGAGCTGCTGCCGCCGCACATGGTCCCCGAACTGCTGGTCGCGCTGGACGCGCTGCCGCTCACCGCCAACGGCAAGGTCGACCGGACCGCGCTGGCCGCGGCGGCCGCCGCCGAGGCGGGCCGCGCGGACGCGGCGGACGCCGAACCCGAGACCGCCCTGGAGAGGGTGGCGGCCCGGATCGTCGCCGAGGTGCTGGGGAGGGAGCGCGTCGGCGCGGACGCCGACTTCTTCGCCCTCGGCGGCGACTCCGTCCTCGCCACGACGGTCGTCGCCCGGCTCCGCGAGGCCCTCGACACCGGCGCGCTGCCGGTGCGGGTGCTGTTCGCCGAGCGGACGGTCGCGCGCGTGTGCCGGCGGTTCGCCGAGCTGGAGGAGACGCCCGGACGTCTGGAGGCGGTCGCCGCGATCTGGCTCGAGGTCGAGGCGCTGTCCGAGGAGGAGATCGCCGCCCGCCTCGGGTGACGCGGGCGGTGGGGGATCAGCGGGGCTCGGGCCCGGCGTCGAGCGCGACGCCGGAACCGGGCCCCGTGCCCGTGTCGGTGCCGGCGTCCGGTCCGGCGTCGTCGGGGGCGGCGCCGGGCCCGAGCGTCGCGGTGCGCAGGCCCGTGAGGGTGAGCGCGAGCATGAGGGCGAGGACGGCGCTGACCGTCCCGTACACGACGATGGCGGCGCCGGGCGCCAGGTAGCGGCCGAGCGCGCCGGCGCCGATCGCCCCGACGGCCTCGCCGCCGGTCTCCTGCGCCGCCCACAGCGCGTTGACGCGGCCGAGGTGGGACGCGGGCGTGTGCGTCTGGATGAGCCCGTACCGCAGGATCTCCTCGACCGACGCGACGAACCCGTACCCGAACAGGATCGCGACGGCGAGCGCGGGATGCCGGGCGAGGCCGAGGCAGGCGAGCGCGGCGAACCCGGCCACGGACGCCGTCAGCAGCGCGCGGCCGGGCCGCCGCGACCGTCCCGCCCAGCCGCTGGTGACCGACGCCAGCACCGCGCCGCACGCGGGCGCCGCGTACAGCAGCCCGACGGTCGTGGGGCCGCCGTCCAGGGCGTGCTCGGCGAACGCCGGCATCAGCACGGGGATGCCGCCCGCGACCATGAACAGCAGGCCGAGGAGCATCAGGGACCCCACGACGCGGTGGGTGGCGACGAAGTGCAGCCCGGAGCCGATGGCGCGCAGCGGGTTCTGGTCGGCGACCTCCCCGTCCTCCGCGGGCGGCAGGGCGGGGAGCCGGGTGAGCAGCGTGACGGTGCCGAGGGTGCCGAGGGCGGCCGCCGCGTAGTTCCAGCCGACGCCGAACGCCGACACCACCACGCCGCCGAGGGCGGGCGACAGCATCGACCCGAGCCGGACGGTCAGCGCGTTCAGCGCGCCCGCCGCGACGAGCTTGTCGGGACGGACGAGCGCGGGCGTCGCGGCGAGCAGCGCGGTGACGCTGATGCCCGTCGCGAAGCCGTCCCACGCGGCGAGGACGTAGAGCGCGGCGAGGGACGGGGACGGCAGGAACGCGTTGAGAGTCAGCAGCGCGAACCCGACGCCGGCGAAGATCCGCGCCCGCAGCATCAGCCGCCGCCGGTCGTGCCGGTCGGCGAGCACGCCGCCCCACAGGAACCCGGCCAGCAGGGCGAACCCCTCCGCGGCCGACACCGCGCCGACGTGCACCGTCGAGCCGGTCATGGCGTACACCTGCACGGGCAGGGCGACCGCCAGCATGCCGATCCCGAAGACCGAGACGGTGCGGGCGATGAACACGTCGCGGAACGGCCGGCTGTCGCGCAGCGGGCCGATGTCCATGGCCAGGCGCCTGAACGTTTCCCGGAGCATCGTCGGGGTTCTCCTCGGGAGGGGGAATAGCTAAGGTAAGCCTAGCCTTAGTTGGTCTTGAGAAAGAGGGCTATGTCGTGCAGCGCGTGCTGATGAACGGAAAGATCCACCGTGCGACTGTGACACAGGCGGACCTGCACTATGTCGGGTCGCTGACGATCGACGCCGAGCTGATGGCCGCCGCCGACATCGTGGAGGGCGAACAGGTCCACGTCGTCGACATCACGAACGGGTCCCGGCTGGTCACCTACGCCATCACCGGGGAGGCGGGGAGCGGGGTGATCGGCATCAACGGCGCCGCCGCCCGCCTCGTGCAGCCCGGCGACCTCGTCATCATCATCTCCTACGCGGCCGTGGAGGACGCCGACCGCGACGCGCACCGGCCGCGCGTCGTGCACGTGGACGGCGCCAACCGCGTCGTCGCGCTCGGCGACGACGCGGCCGAGCCCGTCCCGGGGGCGCCCACCGCCGGACGCGACGCGCAGTTCGCCGGGCGGTGAGCGCGGTGACCGGCGCCAACCCGCCCGCCGAGCCGTCCGGGGCCGCGCCCGCCGACGCGGCCCCCGACGGCTTCACCCCCTGGCCGAAGGACCTCGCCGACCGCTACGCGGCCGAGGGCTACTGGGGCGACCGCCTCCTCGGCGACGTCCTGGACGGCGACGTCCTGCGCGACGACCCGGACCGCACCGCGCTCGTCGCCGGCGACGAGCGGATCTCGTACGCCGAGCTGGACCGGCGCGCCGACCGCGCCGCCGCGGGCTGGCTGCGGCTCGGCGTCCGCCGCGGCGACCGCGTCGTCGTGCAGCTCCCCAACTCCGCCGGGTTCGTCGTGACGTTCCTGGCGCTCGTGCGGATCGGCGCCGCGCCCGTCCTCGCGCTGCCCGCGCACCGGGAGAGCGAGATCGGCTACCTGTGCGAGCTGGCGGAGGCCCGCGCCTACGTCGCCGCCGACCGCGACGGCGCGTTCGACTACCGGGCCATGGCCCGCACGCTGCCGGTCGAGCACGTCGTCATCGAGGGCGACGCGGAGGAGTTCACCGCCCTCGCCGACGTCGACGCCGACCCCGCCGGGCTCGCCGCCGCGCCGCGGCCGGATCCGGCCGGCGTCGGGGTCTTCCTGCTGTCGGGCGGCACCACCGGGCTGCCGAAGCTGATCCCGCGGACGCACCGCGACTACGTCTACAACCTGGAGGCCAGCGCCGAGGTGTGCGGCTTCGGCCGCGACACCGTCTACCTCGTGGTGCTCCCGGCCGCGCACAACTTCGCGCTCGCCTGCCCCGGGATCCTCGGCGTGTTCGCCACCGGCGGGACGGTCGTGCTCGCGCCGTCCGGGTCGCCGGACGAGGCGTTCCCGCTCATCGAGCGCGAGCGCGCGACCGTGTGCGCCGTCGTCCCGCCGATCGCCCTCCTGTGGCTGGACGCCGTGTCGTGGACCGAGGAGGACGTGTCGTCCCTCGAACTGCTCCAGGTCGGCGGCGCCAAGTTCGCGGCCGAACGCGCCGCCGAGGTGCCGCGGACGCTCGGCTGCCGTGTCCAGCAGGTGTTCGGGATGGCCGAGGGGCTGCTCAACTACACCCGGCTCGACGACCCCCGCGACATCGTCGAGCGGACCCAGGGCCGCCCGCTGTCCCCGGCCGACGAGGTCCGCGTCGTGGACGCCGACGGCGCCGACGTCGCGCCGGGCGAGGTGGGGGAGCTGCTCACCCGCGGCCCGTACACGCTGCGCGGCTACTACCGGGCCCCCGAGCACAACGCGCGCTCGTTCACCCCCGACGGCTTCTACCGCACCGGCGACCTCGTCCGCCGGCTCCCGTCCGGCCACCTCATCGTGGAAGGGCGCGAGAAGGACCAGATCAACCGGGGCGGCGACAAGGTCTCCGCCGAGGAGCTGGAGAACCACCTGCTCGCCCACCCGGCCGTGCACGACGCCGCCGTCGTCGGCGTCCCCGACGCGCTGATGGGGGAGCGGACGTGCGCGTTCCTCGTCGTCCGCGGCGCCGCGCCGACGCTGCCCGAGCTCAAGGACTTCCTGCGCGAGCGCGGCCTCGCCGCCTACAAGTGGCCCGACCGGATCGAGACCGTCGACGCGTTCCCCCGCACCCCCGTCGGCAAGATCAGCAAGAAGGAGCTGGCCGCCCGCCTCTCCTGAGCCCGGCGGCGACCCGGCGCGGAAACGGCGCGCCGCCCGCCCCGCGACGCGGGGACGGGCGGCGCGCCCGGCCGGGCCCCCGGCCTACCGGCCCAGCGGGACGACGTGCGGCGCGATGCTCGACAGCTTCTCGCACGTCTCCTCGTACTCGCGCTCCGGCGTCGAGCCGCTGACGATCCCCGCGCCCGCCCGCAGCCAGGCCCGTCCGTCCCGGCTGTAGAGCGCCCGCAGGACGAGCGCCGAGTCGAGCGCCCCGTCGTGCGACACCGCCAGGACGGCGCCGGAATAGAGCCCGCGCCGCTCCTCCAGCCCGCCGATCGCCTCGATGGCCTCCGGCTTCGGGATGCCCGACGCCGTCACCCCCGGGAACAGCGCGTCGAGCGCGTCCCAGCACGTCCGGCCCGGCGCGAGCACGCCGCTCACGCTCGACCCGAGGTGCTGCACGCTGCCCCGCTCCTTCACGGTCATGAACCCGGTGACCCGGACGCTGCCCGGCGCGCACACCCGGTCCAGCTCCTCCTGCGACGTGCGGACCGACACCGCGTGCTCGAAGATCTCCTTCGGGTCGCTCTCCAGCTCCCGGCGCGTCCGCGCGTCCACGTCCGCGCCCCGCCCGAACGCCCGCGTCCCCGCGAGCGGCTGCGTCATCACGGTGCCGTCCGCGTCGACGCTCGCGAGCACCTCGGGGCTGAACCCGGTCGCCTGGAAGCCGCCGAGGTCGAGCAGGAACGACCGCGCGGGGGTGTTGGCGGCGCGGCCGCGCACGTACGTCGCGACCGTATCCACGGGGTAAGGAACGTCCAGCCTCCGGGACACGATCACCTTCTGGTAGCGGCCCGCGCCGATGTCGGCGACGGCCCGCGCGACCCGCTCCCGGTAGGCGTCCCCGCCGACCCGCACGTCCACCGGGGACGCCGGGGCCGGCGCGGGCGCGCCGCCCGCCGCGACCAGCTTCGCCACCCGCTCGATCTCGTCGGCGTCCACGCCCGTGATGTGCGCCCGACCGTCCCGCACCCGCACCTCGACACGCGGGACGACCAGGTGCGCGAGCCGCCCGCTCGTCCGCCCCGCGGCAGTACCGTCGCGCCGCTTCGCAGCAGTGTCGTTGCGCCGCTTCGCAGCAGTACCGTCGCGCCGCTCCGCAGCGAATTCGAACGCGATCCATCCGTAGGCGTTCCACACCGGCAGCGGGGCCGCGGCGAACGCCTCGCGCAGCGCCTCGGCGGGACGTCCCGTCCACGGCCTGACCACGGGTTCCGCACCCGGCCAGCGGGTGCGGACCTCGCCGTCCTCCAGCACCACCTCGCCGAGCGCGCCGCCCGCGAACGTCCACGAGCCGGGCCGCTCGTAGACCACGTGGTCGTCGAACAGCCCGGAACCGGCCAGTCCGGCCATCAGGGCCAGCGGGTCGGCGGTGCTCTCCACGACCGTTTCCGTGGGCTCTTCATACGTGACACCGATGGACAAGGCAGCCAACTCCCTTTCGCCGGGCCGGGGGTCACCCGAAAACTTAGGTAAGGCTAACCTTGTGCGCTTTTCGTAGGCAAGGCTAACCTAACCGGCGGTGGTGAAGCCGACAACGAAAGAGTTGAGCGTGCAGGAGCAGCAGACGAGCCTCGGCGAAACGGCGGCCCGGCGACGCGAACTGATGCGGCGGATGATGGCGGAGAGGGGCCTCGGCCCGGGCGCCGCCCGGCTCGCCCCGCGAGGACACGACGGGCCCGCGCCCCTGTCCCACGCGCAGCAGAGCATGTGGCTGCACCACCGGACGTTCCCGGACAGCGCCGCCTACAACGTGTGCCTCCTCGTCCGCATGGACGGGCCCCTCGACACCGGCGCCCTGGAGCGGGCGCTCCGCGCCCTGATCCGCCGCCACGCGATCCTCCGCACGGTCTACCGCGACGCCCCGGACGCAGCCGCACGCCCCGGAGGCCCGGAAGCGTCCGACGGCCTCGGCGCCGTGCAGGTCGTGACGGACGACGACGCGCTCGGCCTCGCGCCCGTCGAGTGCGCCGACGCGGACGCGCGGGCGGCGGAGCTGGCGGCGCGGCCGTTCGACCTGCGCGCCGAGCGGCCGATCCGGCTGGAGCTGCTGCGGCTCGGCCCGGACGCGCACGCGCTCGTCCTCGTCGTCCACCACATCGCGTGGGACGGCATGACCTGGGGTTCGCTGTCGCGCGACCTGTCGGCGCTCTACCGCTCCGCCCTCACGGGGGAGCCCGACGGCCTGCCCGCCCTCGACGTCCAGTACGCCGACTTCGCCGAGTGGGAGCAGCGGCGGCCGGTCGCCGAGGACGACCTGGCCTTCTGGCGCGCGCGGCTCGACCCGCCGCCCGCGCCGCTCGACCTGCCCGCCGACCGGCCGCGCGGCGCGACCGCGTCCGAGCGCGGCGGACGCCGCGCCCGGCGGTTCGGCGACGACGTCACCGAGGGGATGCGCAAGCTCGCCGCCGAGGAGAACCTCACCTCGTACATGGTGATGCTGACGGCGTACGCGGCCCTGCTGCACCGGTACACGGGCGCGGACGACGTCGCGATCGGGTCGGCGGTGATGAACCGGGAGCACGCCGAGGTCGAGCGGCTCGTCGGCAACTTCGGCAACACGCTGGTCCTGCGCGCGGACCTGTCGGGCGCGCCGACGTTCCGGGAGGCGCTGCGCCGCGTCGGCCGGACCTGCGCCGACGCGTTCGCGCACCAGGCGGCGCCCTACGACCGGATCGTGCGGGAGCTGCGGCCCGCGCGGGCGGGCGGCCGGTCCCCGTTCTTCGACACGATGCTGCTGTTCCTGGCCCAGGAGATCGGCGAGCTCGACCTGCCGGGCGTGACGACGAGCTGGACGCACGTTCACAACGGCACCACCCACTTCGACCTCTCGCTGGAGGCGTTCGTCCGGCCGCGGGGCATGACGGTCGAGGCGACGTTCCGCCGCGAGCTGTTCGACGACGCGCGCATCGACGCGCTCCTGGCGCACCTGGAGACCCTCCTCGGCGACGCGCTCGCCGACCCCGACCGCCCGCTCGGCGCGCTGGAGCTGATGGACGGCGCCGAACGCGCCGCCATCGACGGCGCCAACGCCACGGACGCCCCCCTCCCGGACACCACGGTCGTCGGGCTGTTCGCCGCGCAGGCGGCGCGGACGCCCGCCGCGACGGCGGTCGAGACCCGGGACGGCGCGCTCACCTACGCCGAGCTGGACCGGCGGTCGGCCGCGCTCGCCGCGGCGCTGCGGGCGCGCGGCGCCGGGCCGGGCACCGTCGTCGCGCTCGCGCTGCCGCGCACGCCCGACCTCGTCGCGGCCCTGCTCGGGGTGCTCAGGGCGGGCGCCGCCTACCTGCCGCTCGACCTGGAGCACCCGCCCGAGCGCCTCGCGTACATGCTCGGCGACGCCCGTCCGGTCTGCGCCGTCGCCGCGCCCGAGACGGCCGGGCTGCTGCCGGACGGTACCGCCGTGTTCGTCCTCGACGGCCCCCTGGAGGACGCCCCGTCCGCCCCGGTGCCCGTCCGCGGCGACGACCTCGCGTACGTCATTTACACGTCGGGGTCGACGGGGCGGCCCAAGGGCGTGGCGGTCCCGCACCGGGCCCTCGCGAACTTCCTCCTCGACACCCGCGACCGGCTGCGCCTGACCCCGGACGACCGGCTCGTCGCCGTCACCACGATCGCGTTCGACATCGCCGCGCTCGAGCTGTACGCGCCGCTCGTCGACGGCGCGACGGTGGTGCTCGCCGACCGCGACGACGTCCGCGACCCGGCCCGGCTCGCCGCCCTGCTGGCGGACGCCACCGTCGTGCAGGGCACGCCGTCCCTGCTCGGCACCCTCGACCCGGCGGCGCTCGCGGGCCTGCGGGTGCTCGTCGGCGGGGAGGCGCTGCCGCCCGCGCTCGCCGAGTCCCTCGCCGGGACGGCCGCGCTCGCCACGAACATGTACGGGCCGACCGAGGCGACGATCTGGGCGACCGCCGCCGACCTGCCCGCGTCCGGCATCGGCCTGCCGTTCCGCAACACCCGCGCGCACGTCCTGGACGCGGGGCTGCGCCCCGTCCCGCCCGGCGTGCCCGGCGAGCTGTACCTCGCGGGCGAGCAGCTCGCCCGCGGCTACGTGAACCGCCCCGACCTGACGGCCGAGCGGTTCGTCGCCGACCCGTTCGGCCCGCCCGGGTCCCGCATGTACCGGACGGGCGACCTGGCGCGCCGCGCCCGCGACGGCTCCCTGGAGTACCTCGGCCGCACCGACGACCAGGTGAAGATCCGCGGGTTCCGGATCGAGCCCGCCGAGGCGCAGGCCGTCCTCGCGGCCCGGCCCGGCGTCGAGCAGGCGGCCGTCACGGTCCGCGAGGACCGGCCGGGCGAGCCCCGCCTCGTCGGCTACTACGTCGGCGACGCGGACCCCGGCGACCTGCGCGCGGCGCTCGCCGCCGCGCTGCCCGACTACATGGCGCCGTCCGCGCTCGTGCCGCTGGCGGAGCTGCCCCGCACGGTGAACGGCAAGCTCGACCGGGCCGCGCTGCCCGCGCCGGACGCGGACGTCTCCGACCGGGGGCCGCGCGACGCCCGCGAGGCCGCGCTGTGCGCCGTCTTCGCCGAACTGCTCGGCCTCGACCGGGTCGGCGTCGACGACGACTTCTTCGCGCTCGGCGGGCACTCGCTGCTGGCCGCCCGCGTCGCCGCGAAGGCCCGCGCCGAGCTGGGCCGGTCGCTGTCCATCGCCGACGTCTTCGAGGCCCCGACGGTCGCGGCGCTCGCGCCGCGGCTCGCGGCCGCCGAGGGCCCGCGCGTCCGCGACGTGGTCCGGCCCGAGACCGTCCCGGCGTCGGCGGCGCAGCGCGGCCTGTGGCTGGAGGAGCGGCTCCGCGGCCCGTCCGCGTCCTACGCGCTGCCGCTCGGCATGCGGCTCACCGGCCCCGTGGACGCCGCCGCGCTCGAAGCCGCGTTCCACGACGTCGTCGACCGCCACGAGGCCCTCCGCACGCTGCTCGTCGAGGACGCCGACGGGCTGCCCGTCCAGCGCGTCCTGCCCGCGGGGACGGCCGCGCCGTTCACCGCCGTGGACGCGCGCGGCGAGACGGCCGCGCGGCGCGCGGAGATCGAGGCGGCCGCGGCGGCGCACGCCTTCGACCTCGGCGCGGACCTCCCCGTCCGCGGCACCCTGGTCCGGACGGGCGACGAGGCGTGGACGCTCGTCCTGCTGCTGCACCACGCCGCGGCCGACGAGTGGTCGTTCACGCCGCTGCTCGCCGACCTCGGCCGCGCCTACGCGGCGCGCGCCGCCGGGGACGTCCCGGACTGGGAGCCGCTGCCGGTGCAGTACGCCGAGTACGCGACCTGGCAGCGCGAGGCCGCCCCGGACACCGCCGACGGGCTCGACGCGTGGGAACGCGCGCTCGCGGGGCTGCCGGAGGAGACCGTCCTGCCGTTCGACCGGCCCCGCCCGGCGGAGCCGAGCCACCGCGGCGGGCTCGTCCCGTTCCGGCTGCCGGCCGCCGGGGCGCGGCGGCTCGCGCGCGAGACCGGCACCAGCGTGTTCATGGTGCTGCACGCCGCCGTCGCCGCGCTGCTGCGGCGGGCGGGCGCGGGCGACGACATCGCGCTCGGCTCGCCCATCGCGGGCCGCGCCGACGACGACCTCGCGGGCCTCGTCGGCGTGTTCGTCAACCCGCTGGTGCTGCGCACCGACCTGTCCGGCGACCCTTCGTTCGCCGAACTGCTGGAGCGGGTCCGCGCCGCCGACCTCGCCGCGTTCTCCCGCGCCGACGTGCCGTTCGAGCGGGTCGTGGAGCGGCTCGCGCCCGAACGGTCGCTGGCCCGCGGCCCGCTGTTCCAGGTGATGATCGTCCACCAGCGGCTGGACGACGTGCGGCTCGCGCTGCCCGGCGTGCGCGCGGAGCCGTTCCTGCCCGAGACCGGCGGCGTCAAGTTCGACCTCGACGTCTACTTCGCGGAGGGCGACGAGGAGGTCGAGGGGTTCGCCGCGTACGCCGCCGACCTGTTCGACGCCGCCACCGTCGAGGGCCTGCTGGGCGACCTCGCCGAGCTGCTCGACCGCGTCACCGCCGACCCGTCCGTCCGGCTGTCGTCGCTCGCCGCGCCCGTCGAGCACCCCGACACCGCCCGCGCGACGCCCGCGACCGCCGCGCGGCTCGTCGAGAAGCGGGCCGCGAGCGACCCCGACGCCGTCGCCGTCGTGTTCGGCGACACCCGCCTCACCTACGCCGAGCTGGACCGCCGCGCCGAGGCCCTCGCCGACCGGCTCGCGGCGGCGGGCGCGGGGCCGGAGCGGACGGTCGCGCTCGCCCTGCCGCGCTCCGCCGAGTTCGCCGTCGCGCTGCTCGCCGTCCTCAAGACCGGGGCCGCGTACCTGCCGATCGACCTCGCGTACCCGCCCGCCCGGATCGACGCGATGCTGGACGCCGTCCGGCCGCTGCTCGTCCTCGGCCGGGACGAGCCGCCCGCCGCCGCGCCGCCGCGCCCCCGCCCGGACGTCCGGCCCGACCACCCCGCCTACGTGATCTTCACGTCGGGGTCGACCGGCGTCCCGAAGGCCGTCGCCGGCACGCAGCGCGCCCTGGCGAACCGCCTCGCGTGGGGCGCCGACCTCACCGAACCGGGCGGCGTCCGCGTCGCCAAGTCCTCGCCCGCGTTCATCGACGGGACCACCGAGCTGCTCGGCGGCCTCGTCGCCGGCGACACCGTCGTCATCGCCGACGACGCCACCGCCGCGGACGCCGTCGCGCTCGCCGCGTTCATCGAGCGGCACGAAGTCCGCACCGTCACGCTCGTCCCGAGCCTGCTCGCCGCGCTCGCCGAGAACGGGCTCCCGGCCTCCGTCACCACCTGGATCAGCAGCGGCGAGGCGCTGCCGCCCGCGCTGGCCGACCGGATCCCGGCGCGGCTCGTCGACCTGTACGGCTGCTCCGAGGCCGCGGGCGACAGCCTGGTCTCCGAAGGCGCCGGGCTGGAGCCGATCGCCAACACCCGCGCGTACGTCCTCGACCCGGCGCTGCGCGAGGCGCCGGTCGGCGAGCTGTACCTCGCGGGGGACGGGCTGGCGCGCGGCTACCTCGGCGACCCGGCCCGCACCGCGGAGCGGTTCGTCGCGAACCCGTTCGGCCCGCCCGGGTCCCGCCTGTACCGCACCGGCGACCGGGTGCGGCGCCGCCGCGACGGCCGCCTGGAGTTCCTCGGCCGCGCCGACGACCAGGTGAAGATCCGCGGGTTCCGGATCGAGCCCGGCGAGGTCGAAGCGGCGCTGGCCGCGCGGCCGGGCGTCCGCCGCGCCGCCGTCGCCGCGCACGGCTCCCGGCTCGTCGGGTACGTCACCGGCGCGCCCGGCGCCGAGCCGGACCCGGACGCGGTCCTCGACGGGCTCCGCGCCGTCCTGCCCGACTACCTCGTCCCCGCCGACCTGGTCGTGCTGGACGAGCTGCCGCTCAACCCCAACGGCAAGACCGACCGGCGGGCGCTGCCCGCGCCGGGCCGCCGCGCCGGGCGCGCGCCCGCCACCGGGACCGAGCGGGTCCTGGCGCGGCTCGCCGCCGCCGTCCTCGACCGTCCCGAGGTCGGCGCCGACGACGACTTCTTCCGCGCCGGCGGCGACAGCATCGGCGCGGCCCTGCTGGTCGCCCGCGCACGCCGCGCCGGCCTGTCGTTCACCGTCCGGGACGTGTTCCGGCTGCGGACCGTCGAGGCCCTCGCGAAGGCCGCCGAGGCCCCGGCCGCCGGACCCGGCGCCGCCGAGGCGGCGGACGGGTCCGGTGAGCTGCCGCTGTCGCCGCTGCAGGAGGGGCTGCTGTTCCACCTGATGCTCGCCGGCGAGGGCCGCGACATCTACGTGCAGCAGGCCGTCGTGACGCTGTCCGGGCCGGTCGACCCGGAGCGGATGGCCGAAGCCGCCCGCACCGTCCTGCGCAAGTTCCCCAACCTGCGGGCCGGGTTCCGGACCGACGGCGACCGCGCCGTCCAGTTCGTCCCCGACGAGTTCGCGACACCGTGGACGCACGCCCGGGTGGCCGGGGAGGACGAGCTGGAGGCGTTCGTCGACGCGCAGCGCGCCGAGCCGTTCGACCCGGCCGCGCCGCCGCTCATCCGGTTCGGCCTCGCGAGCCTCGCCCCTGACGACCACCGGCTGGTGCTGACGTCCGAGCTCATCCTGCTCGACGGCTGGTCCGGCGGCCTGCTGGTCACCTCGCTGCTCGACGCCTACACCGACGCGGCCGCCGAAGCCGCGCGGCCCGTCCCGCCGTTCCGCGCGTTCCTCGACTGGGTGAACGCGCGCGACCGGGACGCCGCCGTGGACGCGTGGCGGCGCGCCCTGTCCGGGTTCGACGAGCCCGCGCTCGCCCGGCCGGGCCTGGTGGACGCCCCCGCCGACCTCGCCGACGCGGGCGAGGTCCGCCGCGACCTGCCCGCCGGGCTCGCCGACCGGCTCGACGCGGTCGCCCGCGACCGCGGCGTCACCCCCGGCACCCTCTACGTGACCGCCTGGGGCCTGGTGCTCATGGCGATGACCGGGCGGGACGACGTCGTGTTCGGCGCCTCGGTGTCCGGCCGCCACCCCGACGTCGACGGCGTCGAGTCGATGGTCGGGCTGCTGTTCAACACCATCCCCGTCCGCGTGCAGGCGGGCCCCGCCGACCCGCTGGCGGACGTCCTCGCACGCGTGCAGGCCGAGCAGTCGGACCTGTTCGACCACTCCTTCGTCGCGCTCGCCGACGTGCAGCGCGCCACCGGCCTCGGCACCCTGTTCGACACGCTGTTCGTCTTCCAGAACTTCCCCGGCATGCCCACCGACCGGGGCTTCGGCCCGTCCGGCGACCTGCGGGTCCGCGGCCGCGAGGTCCGCGACGCCACCCACTACCCGGTGACGATGGTCGTCGAGCCGGACGCGGCCCGGTCCCGCGCGGGACTGCGCGTCATGTACCGGGGCGACGCGTTCACCGAGGCGGAGGCCGAGCGGATCACCGACCGGTACGTCCGGGTCCTGGAGACGCTGGCGGCCGCGCCGGAGACGCCGTGCCACCGGGTCGACCTGCTCGTGCCCGCCGAGCACGACCGGCTGCGCCGCGACCGGGACGCGGCGGTGCGGCCCGTCCCCGAGGTCACGGTCGCCGAACTGCTCGCCGAGCGCGCCGGGCGGCGGCCCGACGCGCCCGCGCTCGTGTCGCAGCCGGACGTCCGGCTCACCTACGGGGAGCTGAACGCCGAGGTCAACCGGCTCGCGCGGCTGCTGCTCGCGCACGGCGCCGGCCCGGAACGGGTCGTCGCGCTCGCGCTGCCGCGCTCCGCGCAGACGGTGGTCGCCCTGTTCGCGGTCCTGCGCACCGGCGCCGCCTACCTGCCGCTCGAACTCGACTACCCCGCCGACCGGCTCGACTACATGCTGGCCGACGCCGGTCCCGCCGTCCTGGTGTCGCACCGCGGCATCGCCGCCGGGCTGGCGCACGCCGGGACCGTCCTCGCGCTGGACGACCCCGCCACCGCCAAGACCCTCGCCGACCTGCCCGGGCACGACCTCGCCCCCGAGGAGACGCCCGGCTTCGCGCCCGGGACGCCCGGCCGGCTCGACCACCCGGCGTACGTCATCTACACCTCCGGCTCCACCGGGCGCCCGAAGGGCGTCGTCACCCCGTACCGGGGCCTGACGAACATGCAGTACAACCACCGCGCCAACATCTTCGAGCCGGTCATGGAGGCGACGGACGGCCGCCCGCTGCGGATCGCGCACACGGTGTCGTTCTCGTTCGACATGTCGTGGGAGGAACTCCTCTGGCTCGTGGAGGGCCACGAGGTGCACGTCTGCGACGAGGACCTGCGCCGCGACGCCGAGGCCCTCACCGACTACCTGCGGCGGCACCGCATCGACGTCATCAACGTGACCCCGACCTACGCGCAGCAGCTCCTCGACGAAGGGCTGCTCGACGGGGAGCACCGGCCGCCGCTCGTCCTGCTCGGCGGCGAGGCCGTCCCCGCGTCCGTCTGGGAGCGGCTCGCCGACGCGGACGGCGTCCTCGGCTACAACCTGTACGGGCCGACCGAGTACACGATCAACACGCTCGGCGGCGGCACCGAGGACAGCGCCACCCCGACCGTCGGCAA
Source organism: Actinomadura sp. WAC 06369 (assembly GCF_003947565.1). Taxonomy (NCBI): domain Bacteria; kingdom Bacillati; phylum Actinomycetota; class Actinomycetes; order Streptosporangiales; family Thermomonosporaceae; genus Actinomadura; species Actinomadura sp. WAC 06369. The sequence goes on from NZ_QHJN01000043.1 coordinate 44,271, forward strand.
GCCCATCTGGAACACGCGCGGATACGTGCTCGACGGCGCGCTGCGCCCCGTCCCGCCGGGCACGCCCGGCGAGCTGTACATCGCGGGGGCCGGTCTGGCCCGCGGCTACCTCGGCCGCCCCGACCTCACCGCCGAGCGGTTCGTCGCCGACCCGTTCGACGCGTCCGGCGGCCGCATGTACCGCACCGGCGACCTGGTCCGGGTCCGCGACGACGGCAACATCGACTTCCTCGGCCGCACCGACGACCAGGTCAAGATCCGCGGCTACCGGGTGGAGCTCGCCGAGGTCGAGGCGGCGCTCGCCGCCGAACCCGGCGTCGGGCAGGCCGCCGTGATCGCCGCCGACACCGACGTGCCCGGCGTCAAGCGGCTCGTCGGCTACGTCGTCCCCGACGGCGCCCGCGACGGCGCCGCCGACGAGCAGCTCGCCGAGTGGCGGCAGATCTACGACGCCGAGTACACCGAGGTCGGGACCGTCGTCCGGACCGAGGAGTTCGCCGGCTGGGACAGCAGCTACGACGGCGCGCCGATCCCGCTCGACGACATGCGCGAGTGGCGCGAGACGACCGTGGCGCGGATCCGCGGGCTGAACCCGCGCCGCGTCCTGGAGATCGGCGTCGGCGCGGGCCTCCTGCTGACCCGCCTCGCCCCGGACGCCGAGGAGTACTGGGGCACCGACTTCTCCGCACCCGTCATCGACAAGCTCCGCGCCGACCTCGGCCCCGACTCCCCGGTCCGGCTGAGCTGCCGCCCCGCGCACGACACCGACGGCCTCCCGGAAGAGCACTTCGACACGATCGTCATCAACTCGGTCGTCCAGTACTTCCCGGGCGCCGGATACCTGGAGGACGTCGTCGCCAAGGCCATGCGGCTGCTCGCGCCCGGGGGAGCGCTGTTCGTCGGCGACGTCCGCGACCTGCGCACCGTCCGCTGCCTGCACGCCGCCGTCCGCCTCGGGCGGGGCGACGCCGACGCCGCCGCGGTCGAGCGCGCCGTCCGGATGGAGAAGGAGCTCCTCCTCGACCCCGCGTTCTTCGCGGCGCTGGACGGCCCCGCCCGCGTCGACGTCCTCACCCGGCGCGGCGTCCGCCACAACGAGCTGACCCGCCACCGCTACGACGCGGTCCTCCGGAAGGCCGGTCCCGGCCTCCCCGCCGCCCCCGAAGCCGCCGTCGTCGACTGGCCCGCGGCGCCCGCGCCGCCCGGCGCGGACGGCGTTCCGGGCGCGGCGGAGGTCGAGGCGCTGCTCGCGGGGACGTCCGGAGCGGTGCGCGTCCGGGGCATCCCGGACCCCCGGCTCTCCGGCGAGGCCGCGGCGCTGCGGGTCCTGCGGGACGGCGGGTCCGCCGACGAGGCGCGGGAGGCGCTGGCCGCGCCGCCCGCCGGGATCGAGCCGGAGGAGTTCCTCGCGCGGTTCCCGGACGCGGTCCTCACACCGTCCGACCGGATCGGACGGTACGACGCCGTGTTCGGCGGCGCGCCCGCGCACCTGCCCGCCGCGCCCGGCCGTCCGCCCGCGTCCTACGCCAACGACCCCCTCGCCGCGCGCGACCTCGGGGTGCTCGCCGCCCGCGTCCGGGAAGGGCTGAAGCGGCGGCTGCCCGGGTACCTCGTGCCGAGCGCGGTCATGACGCTGGACGCGCTGCCGCTCACCGTCAACGGCAAGCTCGACCGCCGCGCCCTGCCCGACCCCGGCCGGGACGGCCCGCGCCGCGCCGGGCGCCCGCCGCGCACGCCCGTCGAGCAGCTGCTGTGCACGCTGTTCGCGGAGGTGCTGGACGCGCCGGGCGCCGGGATCGACGACGACTTCTTCGACCTCGGCGGGCACTCGCTGCTGGCCACCCGCCTCGTCGGCCGGGCCCGCGCGGTGCTGGGCGCCGAACTGGCCGTCCGCGACCTGTTCGAGGCGCCGACGGTCGCCGAACTGGCCGAGCGGGTGCACCGTAACGCGGGCGCCGCCGCCCGGCCCGCCCTCGCGCCGCGCGACCGCGCCGGGCTCGTCCCGGCGTCGTCCGCGCAGAACCGGCTGTGGCTGCTCGACCAGCTGCTCCGCGAGGACGACGGCCCGCGCGACGCCTACCACCTGCCGCTCGGCGTCCGGCTGCGCGGCGACCTGGACCGGGCCGCGCTGGAGGCGGCGCTCGGCGACGTCGTCGAACGGCACGAGGCCCTGCGCACCGTGTTCGTCGAGCACGAGGGCGCCCCGCACCAGCGGATCCTGCCGCCGGAGGAGGCGCGTCCCGTCCTGGAGATCGCGGAGGGCGACCCCGCCGCGTTCATCGCCCGGCCGTTCGACCTCGCCGCCGACATCCCGCTCCGGGTCGCGCTGTTCCCCGAAGGGGAGCGCGAGCACCTGCTGCTCGCGGTGTTCCACCACATCGCGTTCGACGAGTGGTCCTTCGGCCCGTTCGCGCGCGACGTCGCTTCGGCGTACGCCGCCCGGCTCCGCGGGGAGGCGCCCGGCTGGGCGCCGCCGCCCGTCCAGTACGCCGACCACGCCCTGTGGCAGCGGGAGCTGCTCGGCGACCCGCTCGACCCGGGCGGCGTGCACGCCCGGCAGCTCGACCACTGGGCGCGGACGCTCGCGGGCGCCCCGGAGGAGGTCCCGCTGCCGGTCGACCGGGCCCGCCCCGGGACGGTCGGGCAGCGCGGCGCCGTCCTGACCGCGGACCTGCCGCCGGGCCTCACCGGACGGCTCCGCCGCGTCGCGCGCGACGCGGGGGCCAGCATGTTCATGGTCGGCCAGGCCGCCGTGGCGGCGCTGCTGCACCGGGCGGGCGCGGGCGACGACGTCCCGCTCGGGAGCCCGGTCGCGGGCCGCACCGAGGAGGCCGCCGCCGACCTCGTCGGGTTCTTCGTCAACACGCTGGTCCTGCGCGCCGACCTGTCCGGCGCGCCGACGTTCGCCGACCTGCTCGCCCGCGTCCGGGAGGCCGACCTCGCGGCCCTGGCCAACCAGGACCTGCCGTTCGAGGCGCTGGTCGAGGCGCTGCGCCCGCGCCGGGTGCCGGGCCGCAACCCGCTGTTCCAGGTGATGGTCGGCTACGAGAACCAGGGGGTGGGGGACGTCCGGTTCCCGGGCCTCGAGCAGCGCGAGGCGCCGTTCGCGCCGAGCGCGGCGAAGTTCGACCTGGACTTCATCTTCCGCGAGACGCCGGACGGCGGGCTGCGGCTGGTCCTCGACTACTCCGCCGACCTGTTCGACGCCGCGACCGCCGCCGCGCTGGCCGACGGCCTCGTCGCGGTGCTGGAGGCGGTCGCCGCCGACCCGGGCGTCCCGGTCGCCGCGCTGCCCGCGCCCGCCACCGGCCCGGCCGTCCCGGCCACCGCGGGCCCGGCGGGGGACCGGCCGGACGTCCCCGCGCCCGCGCGGACCGCGCGCGCGGCCACGGACCTGCGGGACGCGCTGTGCCGCATCTTCGCCGCCGAGCTGGGCGTCCCGCACGTGGGGCCGGACGACGACTTCTTCGACCTCGGCGGGCACTCGCTGCTCGCCATGCGGCTCGTCCGGCGGATCAGGAGGGAGACCGGGCACGAGACCGTGAAGATCGCCACGCTGATGGCCGCGCCGAGCGTCGCCGCGCTGCTGGAACGTCCGGAACTGGCCGGACGGCGGTGAGAGGGCTCTCAATATCGAACCCGGCCATTGTCAAGTTAGGCGAGCCTAACCTAAGATCTTCCGACGGTAACCCCCTGGAAACGTGGAAGGACACCGGTCCACTATGCGCAACATGATGCGGCGGCTGGCCGTCGCGGGCGCGCTCGTCCTCGGCCTGAGCGCGACGGCCGCGTGCGGCGACGACGAACCCGCCCAGGAGACGTCCGGCGCCGCCGGCGGAGCCTTCCCGGTCACGATCACCCACAAGCTCGGCAAGGCCGTCATCGAGTCCGAGCCGGAGCGGATCGTCACGCTGGGCGAGGTCGACCAGGACACGCTGCTCGCCTTCGGCGTCCAGCCCGTCGGGATGACCGAGCTGACCGGCGTCCAGCAGGACGGCTTCGCCCCGTGGACCGCGCCCAAGCTCACCGGCGAGAAGCCGAAGCTGCTGAAGGCCGGCGAGGCCGGGTTCAACCTCGAGGAGATCGCGGCGCTGCGCCCCGACCTCATCCTCGCCGGCGGCGACTTCTGGATCGACAAGGAGTACGAGAAGCTGTCCCGGCTCGCGCCCACGGTCGCCTACCAGACCGGACCGGCCGAGGACTCCTGGCAGCAGATCACCGTGAACGCCGCCACGGCGATCGGCCGCAAGGCCGAGGGCGAGAAGCTCGTCGCGGACGTCGAGGCGAAGATCGCCGCCGTCAAGTCCGAGCACCCCCCGCTCGCCGGCAAGGGCGTCGCGTTCACCAGCGTCATGCCGTCCGGGAACATCGCCGTGATGAAGTCCCCGGAGGACACCAGCGTCAAGCTGCTGAACCAGTTCGGCATGACGCTGCCCGGGCAGATCTCGGAGCTCTCCGGCGAGGGCTTCGCCGCCGAGCTGAGCATGGAGAAGCTGGCCGTCCTCGACGTCGACGTGCTGGTCGCCCACTACAACGACGACCCCGCGACGCAGAAGAAGTTCGAGGACTCGCAGCTGTTCTCCGGTCTGGACGTCGTCGAGCGCGGCTCCTACGTCCCGATCGACCTCAAGGAGTTCTGGGCGCTGCGGACCCCGACGCCGCTGGCCGTCCCGTACCTCATCGACAACGTCGTCCCCAAGATCGCGGAGGCGGCCGCGAAGGCCGAGTCCGCCTGATGCCGGAGGAGCGTATGCAGATCCCCGTCCATGACGTCGTGGGCGTCGGGTTCGGACCTTCCAACCTCGCGCTCGCGGTGGCGCTGGAGGAGGAGTACGGACCCGGCGCGGACGCCGTGTTCTTCGAACGGCAGGCCGAGTTCGGCTGGCACAAGGGGATGCTCATCGACGGCGCCACCATGCAGGTCCATTTCCTCAAGGACCTGGTGTCGCTGCGCAACCCGTCCAGCCGCTACTCCTTCCTGTCCTACCTGCACGGCAAAGGCCGCCTGGTCGACTTCGTCAACCACAAGACGATGTTCCCGACCCGGGTGGAGTTCCACGACTACCTGGAATGGACGGCCGCCGCGTTCGCCGGCCGGGTCCGCTACCGCTCCGAGGTGGTCGCGCTGAAGCCGCACGACGACGCGACGCTCGCCGTCGTCGTGCGGCGCGACGACGAGCTCGAAACGCATCTCGCGCGCAACGTGGTCATCGGCGCCGGACTCGAGCCCGTCCTGCCGGAGGGGGTGCGGGCGGGCGACCGGATCTGGCACAGCGAGGACCTGCTGACCCGGCTGGCCGGGCGGCCCGGCTGGGACCCGCGGCGCGTCGTCGTGGTCGGCGCCGGGCAGAGCGCCGCCGAGGCCGTGGAGTACCTGCACCGGACGTACCCGGACACCGAGGTGTGCGCGGTGTTCGCCCGGTACGGCTACTCGCCGGCCGACGACAGCTCCTTCGCGAACCGCATTTTCGACCCGGAGGCCGTCGAGCACTACTACGCGGCGCCGGACGAGGTGAAGCGGATGCTGATGGACTACTCCCGCAACACCAACTACTCCGTGGTGGACCTCGACCTCATCGACGAGCTGTACCGCCGCGCCTACGCCGAGAAGGTCGCGGGCGTGCAGCGGCTCCGGATCCTCAACGTCTCGCGCGTCCTGGACGTGCGCGAGGACCCGGACGCCGTCCGGATGCGCGTCGGGTTCCTGCCGACCGGGGAGACCGCCGACCTGGACGCCGACGCGGTCGTGTACGCGACCGGGTACCGCGAGCGCGACCCGGTGGCGCTGCTCGGCGAGGCCGGGCGGCAGTGCGTCACCGGCCCGGACGGCCGCGTCGCGATGGAGCGCGACTACCGCGTCGCCACCGAGCCCGGCTGCCGGTGGAACGTCTACCTGCAGGGCGCGACCGAGCACAGCCACGGCATCGCCTCGTCGCTGCTGTCCATGACGGCGGTGCGCACCGGCGACATCGTCCGCTCGATCGCCCGCCGGTCCGCCCCCGTCGCCCAGGAGGCATGATGTCCAACCCGTTCGACGACGCCGACGGGACGTTCCTCGTCCTGGTCAACGACGAGGGCCAGCACTCGCTGTGGCCCGCGTTCGCCGACGTGCCCGGCGGCTGGACGGTCGCGTCCGGCCCGGCGCCCCGCGCCGCGTGCGTCGAGTATGTCAACGAGAACTGGACGGACCTCCGCCCGCGCAGCCTGCGGTCCTGACCGGGGCGCGGCGGGCGGCCCGCGCCGCCCGCCGCGCCCCGGCGCTCACGCGGCGGGCGAGGACGGCCGCGCGTCGAAGAACTCGCCGATCAGCGCGCTCGCGAACGACGGCCACTCGTGCCCGCCCCGCTGGATCGTGCACAGCGCGACCAGCACCGGGCCCGGCGCGGTCCCGACGCAGCCGTCCGGGGCGTTCCGCAGCGGGTAGGACAGTTCGGACAGGCCCCCGATCCACCGCCAGAACTCCATGAGGAGCTGGACGGGCAGGAACGGGAACTTCACGTCGGCGTCCATGTTCCCGCCGCCGAAATACGGGACGGACGGATCCCACGTGCCGTGGAACGCCAGCACGGAGATCGGCCGGTCGGGCGTGCAGCCAACGGCGAGCGCCCCCGACACGACCGCGACCCCGGCGACCCGCCCGGCGCGCTCGCACGCGTACCGGTACGCCATCCCGCCGCCGTTGGAGAACCCGGTGAGGAACACCCGGCGGCGGTCCGCGACGCCCTCCCGCACGAGCGTGTCGATGAGCCGGTCGAGGAACGCGACGTCGTCGACGCCGGCCCAGCGCGCGAACCAGCAGCAGGCGCCCGCGTTCCAGGTGCCGAGCAGGCCCTCCGGGTACGCGACGGCGTAGCCCCGCGCGTCGGCGACGGCGTCGAGGCCGCTCTGCTCGCGGACGTACCGCGGATCGTTGAGCCCGCCGTGCAGCGCGACGATGAGCGGCAGCGGCTCGCCGTCCTTCCGGTCCGGCGGGAGGTGCAGGAGGTAGGGGCGTTTCCAGTCGCCCATGGCGATGGTGTGCTCGGTCGTTCCGGACGGATCGGTCGTGCCGGACGGCGTCGGGGCCGGCGTCTGGGACGGGGTCGGGGT
>NZ_QHJN01000414.1:0-664 GCF_003947565.1 Actinomadura sp. WAC 06369
GCTTGGGCGGTACACAACGCCCTTGAGAGCACCCAAACCAATCTCGACTTCATGGTCCTCTTCAGCTCCTTGTCTGCCGTGATGGGACAGATAGGCCAAGCGAATTACGCCTCAGGAAACACATTTCTCGCTGCGTTTGCGCAATACCGACACGCTCTAAGCTTGCCCGCTTCGGTGCTGGACATTGGTGTTATGGAAGACGTGGGCTATGTCTCCGAAAACCAAGGAATCCTCGAGCAATTCCGCAGTCTCGGCTACTACACGCTGAAGGAGCAAGGGCTTTTAGACGCTCTCACTTTCAGCATCAAGAATCAAGAACCCCGGACTGTGGACACCTCACAGCTACTCAACTCAACAGAGATTGTCATCGGCATGCGGAGCTTACAGCCGGTTTCCGACCCGACGACGCGAGTCCTGTGGAAGCGAGACAGGCGAATGGCGCTTGCGCATCTCAAACGTGCAAGCTCATCTGCAGGAGACACAGCGACAGCGGCATCAGGCAGCCAGGATCTTGCAGTGTTCGTCAGCAAGGTGGCAGATCAGCCTCATCTCATCGAGCAAGAAGAGACTCAGGAGTTCCTGACAAAGCAGATCGGCGCGCGTCTTTATGCCTTCATGTTCCAACCTGAGGAGGATCTCGACGTGAATCTGAGCTTGACTGCTC
>NZ_QHJN01000415.1:0-662 GCF_003947565.1 Actinomadura sp. WAC 06369
AGCTTACCGAGGGCCGCTACCTGACGTTTGAGAGCCGGGGCTACGCGCTGACGGCGATTCGAGACCGTTACGCCGGTGTCACCATGGCCACCAAACACCACAATGACATCCGCCAGCGGTGGATCCTCCACGCAGTCCGCGGGACCAGCGACCAGTTCACCATCCAGTCTGCCTGGGACAAGAAGTACATTTCCGGCGGCACCCGCTACCTCGGCACCCTGACGAGCGACGAGTCGCGAGCGCAGACCTTTACCGTAAACTACAACCCCAACGGCGCCATGTACACGCTTCAGGTCGGCGACAAGGATCAGTACGTGAGCGTCGAGCAGTCAAGCGGCTCCACGCTGCAAACACTCCTTGCGTCGTCCGCCACCCCCCTTCAGTGGACCAGCCGGAAGGAGTGGTTCGAGATCTATAGTGTGTCGTACCTCAAGTAGAGCGGCCTTCCGAGCGTGGTGCATTTTGAGCACAACCAGACAATGCATGGATAGATGCATAGCCGGCGGATTCATGCTTACATGACCCTGGAACATACATACAAATGGCGTTATGGAATATTGCTAGTCATTCGATACCCGAGCATACGGGAAGAAGATGAAGACATTTCTTATCTTGCTCTGCGTGTTCGCATGCAGTGACTTTGCCAGTGATTAGAACCCTAC
>NZ_QHJN01000416.1:0-656 GCF_003947565.1 Actinomadura sp. WAC 06369
CCCCCAGCCGGACCTGCACCCCGCTGGTCTCCCGCGTCCCCATCGGCCCACCCGCCGACGCCACGTCATCGCCGGGGGCGGGTCCGGACGCGGGTGCGGGCGGCTGCGCGGCGCCGTGCGTGAAGGCCACCTCGTCCCCAGGCGCGGGTACCTGCGCCGCGCGAGATCCGAAACCCGGTTCGCCCCCGGGCGCGGGCGCCGACTCGTCGCCCGGCGCGAACACACGCCGGTCACCAGGCTCAGGCAACCGCCCCGCACCAGGCGCAGACGCCTGCCCCGAGCCAGGCCCGAACGCCGACTCGCCACCCGACGCGAACACCCGCCGGTCACCGGGCGCGGGCGGCCCCACCGTCCCGTGCCCGGACGGCCCCGCCGCACCAGGCCCGAACGCCGACTCGTCGCCCTGCGCGAAAGTCGGCCGGTCCCCCCGCACGGACGACTGCCCCGCGGCGAACGCCTGGCCCGCCGTCCCGTGCCCGGACGGCCGCGCCGCACCAGGCGCGGCACCTGGCCGGTCGCCAGGCGCCGAAGCTCGCGCCGCACCGGGCGCCGATGACCCCGCCGTCCCGGGCCCGGACGCCGACTCGTCGACCGGTGTGAACACCCGCCGGTCACCGGGTTCGGGCGTCCGCTCGCCGGGGCCGGGGGCGGGGGCG
>NZ_QHJN01000417.1:0-654 GCF_003947565.1 Actinomadura sp. WAC 06369
GTGGACCGCTGCCCGGGCCGGGCTGCTCGGCGCCCCAGCGCGGAGCCTGGGGCGGAGACGAGAACGACCGCGATCCCCCTGTGTCGGGCCCGTCCCAACGGGCCTGGGGCCCGACGCCGACGGAAGGATCGCGGTCGTTCGAAGTCACGCGGTGAGTCTAGAGAGTTCCTCCACAACGAGCCTCATCGACTCGCAATGCTCAGGAGCCTCTCAGGCCTCGCGGCGCTCCTTGATCTTGGCCTTCTTGCCACGCAGGTTGCGCAGGTAGTAGAGCTTCGCGCGACGGACGTCACCGCGGGTGACGACCTCGATCTGCTCGAAGATCGGGGAGTGCAGCGGGAAGGTGCGCCCGACGCCCACACCGAAGGAGCCGTTGCGCAAGGTGAAGATCGGGCTGATGCCGGAGCCCTGAACACGGATCACGGCGCCCTGGACGGTCAGGAAGCGGGACCGGTTGCCCTCGACGACCTTCACGTGGACCTTGACGGTGTCGCCGGCGCGGAACTCCGGCAGGTCGTCGCGCTTGGAGGCGTTGCCGACCTCAGCGAGTACGTTGCTCATCTTTTCTCCTCACGCTCGCCACAGGCCGATCGCGGTCATCCATGCCCTGGTCAGGGCGATCTTTGGCGGTGGCCCAGCCGCGCTGGCCGGCGG
>NZ_QHJN01000418.1:0-648 GCF_003947565.1 Actinomadura sp. WAC 06369
ACTTCTACGTGTGGAACGACGACGACGAGAAGTACCCGGACGCCCGCATCATCTTCGTCGACACCGAGCAGTCGAACTGGACCTACGACCCGGTGCGCGGCCAGTACTACTGGCACCGGTTCTTCTCACACCAGCCCGACCTGAACTACGACAACCCGGACGTCCAGGACGCGATGCTGGAGAACCTCCGCTTCTGGCTCGACCTCGGCATCGACGGCTTCCGCCTCGACGCCGTCCCCTACCTCTACGCCCGCGAGGGCACCAACTGCGAGAACCTCCCCGAGACGCACGCGTACCTCAAGCGCGTCCGCGCCGAGGTCGACCGGCTCTACCCCGACCGGGTCCTGCTCGCCGAGGCCAACCAGTGGCCCGCGGACGTCGTCGAGTACTTCGGCGACCCCGTCACCGGGGGCGACGAGTGCCATATGGCGTTCCACTTTCCCGTCATGCCGCGCATCTTCATGGCCGTCCGGCGGGAGCAGCGGTATCCGATTTCGGAGATCATGGCGCAAACCCCGAAAATCCCCGAGAACTGCCAGTGGGGCATCTTCCTGCGCAACCACGACGAGCTGACGCTCGAGATGGTCACCGACGAAGAGCGCGACTACATGTACGCCGAATACGCCAAAGACCCGCGCATGAAAGCCA
>NZ_QHJN01000419.1:0-648 GCF_003947565.1 Actinomadura sp. WAC 06369
GAAGAGTCGTGGGCGCTTCTGCATCGCCGATTCCCGACACCTTCCAGTCATCGTCGGCCCAGGCCAGCTGAGTTGATGTGACTACGTAGTAGAACTCGCCGGTCCCTGTGTAGTCGGAAGCGGAGACGATATTGATCGTGGCCGACTCACCCTCCGAGCACTCCGCGACAGTGAATCCACCCCACTCGGGGTGGATGACGGGGACGGGCCCCTCGGTGTCGCCTACGCGCTCGAAGAAGGCCTGGGCGGACTCGATGGCCTCAGACTGATACTCGCCAGTCGTGCGGTCCTTCACGAGCGCGAGGTAGTCCTCCTGGGTCAGCTCGCCTCCGCTCGGACGCAGCTCGTTGAGGCCCACGAGGTAGTTCGTGGCGGCCTCGACCGCTCCCTTGCAGGTCGGCTCGTACCCCACGGGCACGGAGGGATCATGCTCGGAAGCTGCCGAGCCGCCTTCCCCGACCGTGACCTTGAGGTCGTCCCGAATCACGGGCTGACTCGACGGGGGCGCGGACGACGTCGTCGCCCCGCCCGCCGGCGGCTCCTCGTCGTCGGAGAACAGCAGCTGCGCCCCGAGCACGCCCGACAGTGTGAGCAGCACCAGAACGGCCACCGAGAGCACCGCGATGACCGGCCCCCGGCGGAGCCGGC
>NZ_QHJN01000420.1:0-645 GCF_003947565.1 Actinomadura sp. WAC 06369
AGACGGCAGAGATTGGCTAGGGGTGATCTCAGAGGTGAAATGAGCCGAAAAAGTTTGGGAGGACATGCCGTCCGTTATTTGTGGAGGGAGCGCCAGGGTCGGTGAAATGGGAGGCGTCATAGTTACCCTCCCCTGAGCTGCTGCGCGGATGATGGGGGCTTGTGTTGCGTTCCACTCCCGGCTAGAGATACCTTCAGACGTCTGCATCCCTGTTGCGCGGACCGCTTCATGGGTACTAGTTGACGCCGGAGGTCCAGTTACTAGTCTGCGATCTGAAATAGTTCGACGTGTCTCTGGGAGTATTGGGACGGTTACGATGGAAGTGCTTGGCGAAGGATCAAGCGGAGTTTGCCTAATGAGGCTGCGAGCACTTTGCTTGGAGAACTGGATACTGCCGCTTTGGCTAGAGAGTGGTCGGTTTCGTACATAGGTGGCTGACTGTGCTTTGTCGTCCTTGGTTTGTGAGGCTGGTGACAGTGGTGTCACTCCAACTCCATCGCTAGCAGTACCATGTGCGGTGTCTGTGGCCCATGATTCAGGATAGCTGACCTTGTTGGTATTTCGGCTGGCTGTCATAGACCTGGACTGCTCTCCATGTTCCGGCTTTGGCGAAATTTCGAAGACGAGGCTTAAACTGGCTGTCAG
>NZ_QHJN01000421.1:0-641 GCF_003947565.1 Actinomadura sp. WAC 06369
GCCCTATGGTGGGTTTGTCGACGATATACGGGTGTCCCAGGTCATGGACACGGAGGGGGAGCTCTTATGTTATCGGTACTAAGACTGGGCCAGGGATAGAGATAAAGTCTTTACTTCACGTCGTTAGAAGCCACGGTTTTGTCCTTGCCGTAGCAGATTGTGACATTCGGAACAGTTCTCATGTATAACCCTCTAGGGTGTCCGTTTCCTTGTCAACACTACCGGTCGATTCGCTCAAGAGTTTAAAGCAGAACATTATGAGCCGGCTTCAGTTTGAGAAGGCCACCTCCAGCGCCAGCAGGTGTTGTTGGCCACTGGGGTAGCGATGATGGTGTGACGTTAGCATTACCTGCTGCCTCGCAGTTGAGGAGCCGGCCGCTCCAGAGCCCAATGCATCTTATTAGAGCACCAACAAATGGCTCATCTGCATCAAGTCGCAGGACTTTGACGCCCTGTAAGTACTACCGATTACGACGGAAGCTTCTTGCGGCAGAGAAAAGAGGCGCGGAGGACCGATATCACGAGTGATGTGGACAAGGTCGAGCCCGTTCAATGCAGTTGAACCGGCGGCAACTTACCTTCTTATGCCGCCGTGAGGTCAAAGCTCTAGCCGAGGCCAGCTCAGAATCTCATATCTCGGC
>NZ_QHJN01000422.1:0-634 GCF_003947565.1 Actinomadura sp. WAC 06369
GTCTTCCCTCCCCCGTCGGTGTCGCCGTGGGCGCGGGTGCCGTATTCGGTGGCGAGTGCGGCGACGAGGAGGAGGCCGCGTCCGGCTTCGTCCCAGATGGGGACGTCGGCGGGCGGGGGCGGGGGCGCGGCGGAGCGGCCGTCGGTGACCTCGCCGGTGAGGCGGCGGCCGGTGAGGCGCAGGCGCAGGCGGACGGGTCCGGTGCCGTGCAGGACGGCGTTGGTGACGAGTTCGTCGACGATGAGGACGACGTCGTCGGCGTCGTCGGGGTCGGCGACGCGCCAGTCGTGCAGCGCGGCCGCGGTCAGGGCGCGCGCCGCCGCGGCGGCGGCGGGCAGGGCCGGCAGGTCCCAGGAGGCCGCGCGCGCGTCCGGCCGGGCGGGCCCGTCGGCGTTCCCGATGTCGGCGGTGGTTCCGGTGGTGTCCCCCGCTGTGTCCACTGGTGGTTCTCCTCACCCGTGCGGTTCCCGGACGGTCGGTGCCGGGACGGTGGTGCCGCCGCGGTCGTCGGCGTCCTGTTCGTCTTCTGGGACGCGGGCGGGGCGGGCGCGGTGCACCCGTGCACGCAACCGTCACCGCGCGGTGAGGCGAGTGGTGTCGGGCGGTGAGGCGGGCGGCGGGTGAGCGGTGACAC
>NZ_QHJN01000423.1:0-625 GCF_003947565.1 Actinomadura sp. WAC 06369
CTACTCGGGCACCTCGACGTTGACCTGTAGCGCGTCGTGGCGCCAGTACTCCAGGTCGCAGTCGATCAGGCGGCCCGCCTGGTCGCGGTTGACCCGCACGATCTGCAGCGCCGGGCTGCCCACCGAAACCCGCAGCGGCCCGGCGGCTTCCGCCGGGAGGATGGTCGGGACCATCTCGAAGCGCACCCGGCCGTAGCGGATGCCGTAGTGGTTGGCGTAGAGATCGGTCAGCGAGCGAGTCAGGTCAAAGCGCTCGATGCCGGGAAAGTAGGCGGGATTCAGGTAGTGCTCGGCGTACAGCACCCGCCGCCCGTCGACCCGCCGCGCCCGGCGGATCTGGAACACCCGCGACAGCGCCGGCAGCTCCAGGCGCTGGCAGATGTCGACGCTGGCCGGGATCATCGCCGCGCCGAGCACCTCGGTCTCCGGCACCCGGCCCTGGTCGGCGACCATCGCGTGGAAGTGGCTGCGCACCAGCGGGTTGTACAGCAGCCGCTGCGGCGAGACGAACCAGCCGCGGCGTTCCTCGCGGTAGATCAGGCCCTGGTCCTCCAACTGGCCGAGCGCCTCGCGCAGGGTGATGCGGGTGGTCGAGAACAGCTCGCTCAACTGCCGTTCGCTGGGC
>NZ_QHJN01000044.1:0-50747 GCF_003947565.1 Actinomadura sp. WAC 06369
CCACCACCCCCGACCGTCCACCGCCGGAGAAGGCCCCGCCGCCCGCGTCCCCCGGCGGGCTCGGGCCCGCCGGCATCGTCGCGGCCCTGGTCGCCATCGAGATCTTCGCCGTCTTCGAGACCGCGATGGCGCTCGCCGCCATCCCGACGTTCATGCGGGTCTTCGAGGCCGACTCCGCGGCCGTCGGCTGGACCGGCACCGCCTACCTGCTGGTCGGCGCGGTGTCGGCCGCGACCGCCGGACGGCTCGGCGACATCTTCGGCCGCCGCAACGTGCTCGTCGCCGTGCTGGCGATCGCGGCCGTCGGGTCGCTGATCAGCGTCCTCGCCACCTCGCTGTGGCTGGTGGTCGCCGGCCGCGGCGTGCAGGGGATGGCGGCGGGCGCGCTGCCGCTGTCGTTCGGGCTCGTCCGCGAGCTGCTGCCCGAACGCCGCGTCCCGTTCACGATGTCGCTGCTCGGCGGCGTCGTGCCCGTCTGCACCGGCGCGGGATCGCTCCTCGCCGGCCTGCTCATCGACCACGGCGGCTGGCGGAACATGTTCGTCGCGGCCACCGCGATGGGCGCGGCCGCCGCGCTGATCGCGCTGTTCGCGCTGCCCCGCACCCCGGGCATCGCGCCCCGGCCGTCGGTCGACGTGGTCGGCGCCCTGCTGCTCGCCCCGGGCGTCGGCGGCATCCTGCTCGGCGTCAGCCAGACCGAGGACTGGGGCTGGAGCGACCCGCGGGTGATCCTGTCGATCGCGGTCGGCGCCGCCGTCCTGCTCGCCTGGGTCGCCTGGGAGCGGCGCACGCCGGAGCCGCTCGTCAGCATCGACCTGTTCCGGAACCGGAAGGTGGCGCTGGCGACCGCGGCGGCCTTCATGGTGGGCGCCGGGCCGATGGGCGCGGTGTCGATCCTGTCGCACATGGTCCTGCAGCTGCCCGAGACGGCGCCGGTCGGGCTCGGGCTGTCCCCGACGGACGCCGGGTACGTGCTGCTCGTCGTCGCGGTCGTCGCCTACGCCGGGGCGATCGCGAGCGGGCGGATCGCCGGGAAGATGGGCGCCCGCCCCTGCCTGGTCCTCGGCACCCTCATCTACGCCGTCGGCATCTTCCTCTGGATGTTCCTGGACAAGTCCCTCGCCGGCACCATGTTCTGCCTGTGCCTCACCGGCCTCGCCAACGGCTTCGCGCTGACCGCGCTGCCGATCCTGGTCGTCGAGGCGGTGCCGGTGCGCAACACCGGCGAGGCCACCGGGGTCAACCGCGTCACGCTCAACACCGGCGTCGCCTGCGGCCTCGCCGTCACCTCGGTGATCCTCGCGACCTCGACCGTCGAGGGCACCCACATCCCGACGCAGGGCTCCTTCGTCACCACCGTGGTGATCTTCACGTGCCTGTCCCTCGCAGGCACCGTCCTCGCCCTGTTCATCCGCGGCGGCCGCACGACGGCGGCCGAACCGGAGCCCGCCCCCGCCGAGGCGTGACCCCGGCACCGCCCGTCCCGCACCGAAGACGAAAGGGAACGACCCGTCATGACGCAAGCGACTCCCGACCTGAACTGGCTGATCTCCGTCGACGACCACGTCCTGGAGCCGGGCCACCTGTGGCAGCGCTGGCTGCCCGCCAAGCACCGCGAGCGCGGCCCCCGCCTCGAGATCGACGCGGACGGCAAGGGCACCTGGTACTACCTCGACTTCGAGATGCGGGCGAGCGGGCTGTCCGCCTGCATCGGCCGCGACAAGAGCAGCTACAGCCCCGAGCCGCTCGGCTACAACGAGATGCGGCCCGGCTGCTACGACCCGGTCGCCCGCGCGGAGGACATGAACGAGGCCGGGATCCTCGCCTCGATGACCTTCCCGACGTTCCCCGCGTTCTGCGGCCAGACGTTCTACCGCGGCGCGGACAAGGAACTCGGCCTCGCCTGCATCGAGGCGTACAACAACTGGATGATCGACGAGTGGTGCGCGGCGGCCCCCGGCCGGTACATCCCGCTCACCCTCATCCCGCTGTGGGACCCGCAGAAGGCGGCGGCCGAGGTGCGGCGGGTCGCCGCACGGGGCGTGCGGGCCGTCGCGTTCAGCGAGAACCCCGAACCGCTCGGCCTGCCCACCATCAACGACCCGGACCGCTACTGGGACCCGTTCTTCCAGGCCGCCGAGGAATGCGGCGTCGTCATCTGCATGCACGTCGGCTCGTCGTCGCAGATCCCGTCCATCAACAAGGACACGTCCTTCATGGCGAACCTGTCGTGGGGCGCGGTGCGGACGTCCGGCACCATGCTCGACTGGCTGTTCAGCGGCGTGTTCGAGCGGTTCCCGAACCTCAAGATCTCCCTCGCCGAGGGCAACATCGGCTGGATCCCCTACTTCCTGGAGCGGGCCGAGCAGGTCATCGACAAGCAGCGGTACTGGGTGCAGCGCGGCGTCGACTACGACCCCGGCAAGGGCAGCAAGCAGGAGCGCAAGGACGGCGGCGCGCAGACGATCGACTACCTGAACTTCGACATCCGGCAGTCGTTCCGCGACCACGTCTACGGGTGCTTCATCGACGACATCGCGGGGCTGCGCAACCTCGACCTCATCGGCGAGGACAACGTGATGATCGAGACCGACTACCCGCACTCCGACTCGACCTGGCCGCACTCGATCAAGCTCGCGCACGAGCGGCTGGCCGGGCTGCCGGCCGAGACCCAGTACAAGATCCTGCGCGGCAACGCCGAGCGGCTGTTCGAGTTCACGCCCGCGGACACCGCCGCGCTTCCCGCGCCCGGCGGGACCGCGTGACCGGCGCCGCCATCGTGGGGCTCGGCCTGACCGAGCAGGGGCGCCGGCTCGGGATCTCCCCCCGGGAGCTGCGGCGGCGGGCGATCGACGCCGCGCTCGCGGACGCGGGCGTGCCCCGCGAGCGGATCGACACCGTCATCTGCTTCGGCGCGCTGCCCGAGGACCTGCGGTACGCGGGCCTGTCGCCGCGCTCGTCGTTCGCGCTGATGTCGGGCGGCGCGACGCCCGCCCTCTCGGTGGTGGTCGCGGCGGGGCTGCTCGCGAGCGGGCAGGCCGAGTACGTCCTCAGCGTCTACGGGGAGGCGTTCACCGGGGCGGCGCCCCGGCTGGAACCCCACCGCGGTGGCGGCGGCAGGTCGGACATCGGCGGGTACAGCTACGGCTACCCGTACCTGTACGGGCTGGTCGGGCCGGGCGCGGTCTACGCGATGGCCGCCCGCCGGTACCTCGACGCGCACGGCGCGACCTCGGCGGACCTCGCCGAGGTCGCCGTCGTGGAGCGCGGCTACGGCAGCGTCCGGCCGGGCGCCGTCGGGTACGGCGCGCCGATCACGGTCGCCGACCACCAGGCGTCCCGGATGATCGTCGACCCGCTGCGGCTGCTCGACTGCTCGCGGCCGACCGACGGCGGCGCCGCCGTCGTCGTCACCACGGCGGAGCGGGCGGCGGACTGCGCGGGCGCGCCCGTCGCCGTGCTCGGCGCGGGCACCGGCCACAACATCGCGAACTGGTGGGACGGGACGATGGCGGGCCGGTTCGGGGCGCTCCCGGACGCCGCCCCGCGCGCGTTCGGCCAGGCGGGCGTCGGCCCGGACGACATCGACGTCGCGCAGCTCTACGCGCCGTTCACGATCGCCACCCTCCTGCAGCTGGAGGAGTACGGGTTCTGCGGGCCGGGCGAGGCGCCCGCGTTCGTCCGCGAGGGGCGCACCGGGCCCGGCGGGACGCTGCCCACGAACACCGGGGGCGGGCAGCACTCGGGTTTCTACGCGACCGGCTTCACCCCGCTGTCGGAGGGGATCATGCAGATTCGGGGCGACGCGCCGACCGGCCAGGTGCCGGACGCGGAGCTGTGCCTGGTGAGCGGCAGCGGCGGCAACGGCGGCGTGCACGGCTCGTGGGCGCACGTCTCGCTCGTCCTCGGGAGGGCCCGGTGAGCGGGAGCGGGGCGCCGCGGCCGTTCCCCGGGGACGTCGCGCCGGACGCGGCGGACGCCGAGTTCTGGGCGGCGTGCCGGGACGGCCGGTACCTGGTGATGCGCTGCGGGACGTGCGGGCACGCGGTGTGGCCCGCCGGCGCCTGCCCGCGGCACGGCGCCGCGCCGATGGCCTGGACGGACGCGAGCGGGCGCGGCGCGCTCGTCACCTGGACGGTCGTCCACCAGCGGTACGCGACGTCGTTCGCGGGCGCGCCGCCGAACGTCGCGCTGGTGGAGCTGGACGAGGGACCGCTCGTCCACGCGACGGTGCTCGGCGCGGAACGGCTGGAGATCGGGATGCGGCTGGAGGTGGCGTTCGAGGAGATCGCCCCGGATGTCGTGCTTCCGGTCTTTCGCCCGGCCCGTGATCGGCCGCGCGGTAGCCTTTCCGGGTGACGTTGGAGCCAGGCTGGGCGGAACGCGTCGAGCGCGACGCCACCGCGCGTCCCCGCCCGGGAACGTTCGTCGGCCCGCGGGCGAAGCTCGTCACCGCCGGCCACCGGCTGCTGCTGGAGCACGGCGACTCCTCGTACACGATCGAGGAGCTCGTCCGCCGCGCGGGCGTGGCGATCAAGACGTTCTACCGCTGCTTCGCCAACAAGGAGGAGTTCCTCCGGACGGTCTTCACCACGATCGTCACCGACTCGACGCCGCGCATCCGCGACCACGTCCTGACCAGCACGGACGACCCCCTCGAGCGGCTGCGGCTCGCGGTGACCCGCCCGCTGGAGTGGCACCGGGAGAACGAGGCGCTCAGCCGGGTCATCGCGCACGAGCACGTGCGGATCGCCGCGACCAGCCCGGAGACGATCGCCGCGACGGGCCGCGCGTACGAGGCGCTGATGCGCGAGCTGATCGTGGAGGCGTCCGACGCGGGCCTGCTGTCCCCGGCGGACCTCGACTGGGACGTCCACATCATCACGTCGATGGTGACGAACTCGTTCCTGTCGCTGATCATCGGCATGGCCGATCCGCCGGACCGGCGGCTCCTCGCCGACAACGTGTGGCGCTTCTGCCTCACCGCCCTCCGCGCCCCCGCCCCACCCCGCCCCACCGCCCCCCTCACTTGACGGCGATCGGGTTGAGGGGGGAGCCGACCGCGTACGGGACGTTCAGGGGGGACGCGGTGAACAGGACCTCGTGGACGCCGTCGGCGGCGCAGTCGGCGGCGAGGTCCTCGAAGTCGAACATCTCGCCGAGGAGCAGGCCCATGTCGCGGAGCCAGCGGGCGCACTCCCAGGTGTGGCCCGGCGACCGGCCCGGCCCGACGTCGGCGCCGCGCCGCTGCAGGGGGAGGCGCCCGTCCGCAGCAGCAGGACGTCGCCCGCGGCGGTCAGCCCGCCCAGGTGATGTCGAAGACCCAGATGATTCCGGCCGTGTCGTCGACGTAGAAAGAGACCAGACCGAGCCCACCGAAGATGACTTGGCGGAACTCCGGCTCCCCCGTCTAAGCGGCCATGGCGTCCCAGGGACGTTCACAGACGTCGGCCAGCGCGGACACCAGCTCATCGAAGGCGTCGGTCGGCAATCCACCGATTTGAGCGAGCGCCGTTGCGTGGAGCTCGACGCGGAAGCTCAACGAGAACCGTCCCTGCGCCTGGCCGCCCACTCCGGAAATGCCTCATCCGCCGAGATGAAGTCGCCGGTCCCCGCACGAGCCTGCTCCGCCCGCTCCTTGAAGTCGGGTTGAGCGTAGGCGACCGCCCGGAGGTGCCACAGCCGCAGCACCTCCTGCAGCTGCCGGAAACGCCAGATCTCATGCGCGGCGTCGAGAGCGCTCCGGTATTCGTGGACGAACCGGTCCCGCTCTTCATGAGGCAGCCGACGCAGGATCTCCTCCGGGTCGAGTGGGCCGTGCTCGAGTGGATCAGCTGTCACTCCGCCCCTCCTCAGCGCTTCTCCTGCCCGCAATACCTTTGGCCGAGTCTACGGGCTCCGGCCGTGCCGCACGGCTGGATACCGTTCGCCGAGGACTCTCGCGGAGGGACACTCGGCTGATCTCGACGCTGGATCAGTCGCGGTCGAGGGTGTCGAGGTCGCGGGCGGCCTTGGCGAGCAGGTCGCGCATGGCGCGCTCGGCGTCGTCGGGGGCGGCGGCGTGGACGGCGTCGAGGACGGCGCGGTGGCTGGGCACCGGGTCGTCGTGCCGGCGGACGCCGTGGACGAGCCGGTCCCGCTCGGCGAGCCCGACCTCGATCACGACCTCCATGCGCTGCAGCAGCTCGTTGTGGGTCGCGGTGAGCAGGGCGCGGTGGAAGTCGAGGTCGGCCTGGACGGCGAGGGCGATGTCGCCGTCGGCCTCCGCCATGGCGCGCAGCGCGCCGTCGAGGGCGGCGAGGTCGTCGGCGGTGCGGCGGAGCGCGGCGAGGCGGGCGGCCTGCGGCTCGATGATGCCGCGGACCTCGGCGAGGTTCGCCAGGAACGCCTGGTCGTTGCGGTTGGCGAACTGCCAGCGGATGACGTCCGGGTCGAGCAGGCTCCAGTCCGCCCGGGGGCGGACGAACGTGCCGCGCTTCTGCCGGGACGCGACCAGCCCCTTCGCGGCGAGCACCTTCAGGGCCTCGCGCAGCGCGGTCAGGCTGAGGTCGAGCTCGGCGCCGAGGGCCGCCACGTCGATCGTGTCGCCGGGCTCCAGCTCCCCGGTCAGGATGCGGCGCGCGATCTCCTGCACCGTCTGGCCGTGCAGCCCTCGCTCCGAGTAGTGCACCACGTGCGGCGGTCCTTCCTGGTCGTCCGGCGAGCACTCTAACGGTGACCAGACTATCCATAAATTATGAATTAATATTGACAGGGCCGCCGGAGAGGCATTAGACAAGGTCAGCGGGCATCCGGGAACGATCCGGGCAGCCGGGAACGAGGAGAACGTCGATGAACCATGCCAAGCGCCGCAGGCGGCCGGTCGGCCGGGCAGTGCTCGTGCCGGCCCTGCTCGCGGCTCTGGTACTGGCGGTCACGGCCGCCTGCGACAGGGTGGGCGAGAACGGCCGCATCGGCGTCGTCTACCTCAACGCCGAGGGCTACTACGCCGGGGTCGAACGGGGGCTCGGCGGGGTGCTCGGGCAGGGGGCGGACCGGCCGCAGCTCGTCCAGACCAACATCCAGTCCGACCCCGCCAAGGAGAGCTCGTTCGTCAACACGATGAGCTCCGCGAAGGTCGACGCGCTCGTCGTGTCGCCCGCCTCGGCCACCGCGTCCATCCCGGCGCTGCGCCTCGCCCACGAGAGCGGCGTGCCGGTGATCTGCTACAACACCTGCGTCGAGGACGCCGCCGCGCGCGAGTACGTGGACGCCTTCGTGCTCGGCGACCCGTTCGAGTTCGGGCGGGTCAGCGGCGAGCAGATGGCCGCGCACTTCCGCGCCGCCGGGATCGCCGCCCCGAAGGTCGGCGTCATCAACTGCGAGCAGTTCGAGGTCTGCATCCAGCGCCGGCAGGGCTTCGAGAAGGCGCTGACCGCCGCCGTGCCGGGCGCGAAGATCGTCGCGAACCAGCAGGGCCTGACGATGGACGAGGCCGTGCAGCGCGGCGAGCAGCTCCTCACCGCGCACCCGGACATCGACGCCTTCTACGGCGAGGCCGGGTCGCAGATGCTCGGCGCCGTGCGGGCCGTCGAGGCGCGCGGCAAGACCGGGCGGGTCGCGGTGTTCGGCGGGGACATGTCCGTCGAGGCGGCCGGGAAGCTGCAGGACGGCCGCGTCCTCAAGGGCGTCGCCGACATCTCCGGCATCAAGGTCGGACGGCTGGCGGGCGAGGCCGTCGCGAACGTCCTCGCGGGGAACCCGCCCGCGGACCTCATCGTCCCGGCGCCCGTCGACCGCTACCTCGGCCCGCGGGACGGGGCCCGCTGGATGCGGGAGCACCCCGATGGCATCCCGTAGGCCGGCCGCGCGCCGCACGCCGTCGTCGTCCCGTCCGAGGAGAGAAGGAGCGCCATGAGCACGCCGCTGCTGCGCGTCGCCGACGTCACCAGGCACTACCCGGGCGTCCGGGCCCTGACGGGGGCGAGCCTGGAGATCGAGCCCGGGGAGGTCCGGGCGCTGCTCGGCCGCAACGGGGCCGGGAAGTCCACGCTGATCAAGGTGCTGTCCGGGGTGGAGCGCGCCGACGCGGGCACCGTCGAGATCGGCGGCGCCGCGCTCGGCGACGGCGGCGTCCGCCGCGCCGGGGAGCTCGGCGTGCGGACCGTCCACCAGGAGCTGAGCCTCGTGCCGGGCATGACCGCGGCGGAGAACCTGTTCCTCGGCGCCTGGCCGCGGACGGCGGCGGGCCGCGTCGACCACGCCGCGATGCGCGCCGCCGCCCGCGAGGTCTTCGACCGGCTGGGGCTGGCGGTCTCCCCCGACGCCCGCGTCGGCGCGCTGCCGCTGGCCGAGCAGCAGCTCGTGGAGATCTGCCGGGCCGTGCGCCGCGACCCGAAGCTGCTGATCCTGGACGAGCCGACGAGCGCGCTCGCCGCCGCCGAGGTCGAGATCGTCCTCGAGGCGGTGCGGCGGATCGCGGCGGACGGCGTCGCGGTGGTCTACGTCAGCCACCGGCTGGACGAGATCCGGCGGATCGCCCGCACCGCGACGATCATGCGGAACGGCGAGGTCGTCGGGACGGTCGACATGGCGGCCACCTCCACCGAGGAGGCCGTCGCGATGATGCTCGGCTCGGCGTACGAGGCCGCGGTGCGCCCGCCGTCGCGGGACGTGCGGCGGGACGGCGTCCCGCTGCTGTCGGTGTCGGGGCTGCGGGTGCCGCCGAAGGTCACCGAGGTGTCGTTCGACCTGTACCCGGGGGAGATCCTGGGGCTGGCGGGGCTGATGGGGTCCGGACGCACCGAGATCCTGCGGGCGATCGCCGGGTTCGACCCGGCCGCCGCCGGGACGGTCCGGATCGAGGGCCGCGCGGTGCCGCGCGTCACGGCGGCGGCGATGAAGCGGCGCGGCGTCGGCCTGACGCCCGAGGACCGCAAGGGCGAGGCGATCGTCCCGCTGCTCGGCGTCGGCGAGAACATGGTGATGTCGGACTTCCGGGCGGTCAGCAGCGGGACGTCCGTCGTCCCCGCGAAGGTCGACCGGGTCGCGCGCGGGCTGATCGAGCGGCTGTCGATCCGGACCGCGTCCGGCCGCTCCCCCATCGCCACGCTCAGCGGCGGCAACCAGCAGAAGGCCGTGATCGGCCGGTGGCTGCACGCGGGCAGCCGGATCCTGCTGCTGGACGAGCCGACCCGCGGCGTCGACGTCGAGGCCAAGGAGGGCATCTACCGGCTGGTCCGGGAGCTGGCCGACCAGGGCGCCGCCGTGCTGTTCGTGTCGGGGGAGCTGGAAGAGCTGCCGCTGGTGTGCGACCGCGTGATCGCGCTGCGCGGCGGGACGGTCGCGACCGAGTTCGCCGGCGACGACGTGACCGTCGACGCCGTCCTGTCCGCCGCCATGGCCGCGTGAGCGGCCGCCGGAACAACGAGGAGAGACCCATGACCACCACGCAGACCGCCCCGCCCGGCGGGGCGCGCACCGGCGGCGGCGCGGCGCGCCTGCTCCAGGGCCGGGCGCACCAGTTGAACGAGATCGGGCTGCTGGTCGCCATCGTCGTCCTGTACGCGGCGCTGACGAGCTCGGCCGCGGGGTTCCTGACGCTGGACAACCAGCTCGGCATCCTGCGGGACGCCGCGTCCGTCGGCATCGCCGCGTGGGGCGTCACGCTGGTGATCATCGCCGGGGAGATCGACATCAGCGTCGGCCCGGCGACGGCGTTCGCGTCGGTGCTGGTCGCGAAGGGCGCGACCGAGTGGGGGCTCGGCCCCGTGGGCGCCATCGCGGTGACGCTCGCCCTCGGCGTCGCGTGGGGCGCGCTCGCGGGCTGGCTGCGCGCCGCGTTCGACGTGCCGTCGTTCATCACGACGCTCGGCCTGTGGAGCGTCCTCGGCGGCCTCGGCCTGTACCTGACGGACGCGCTGCCGGTGACGCTCCCCGACAGCGGCCTGTTCGACGTGCTGGGCGGCGACGTCCTCGGCGTCCCGACGTCCGCGATCGTGATGCTCGTCCTGTTCGCCGTGTTCGCCTACATCGCGAAGTTCACCGCGTACGGGCGGTCGATCTACACGATCGGCGGCAACGCGGCGGCCGCGCGGCTCGCGGGCATCAACCTGACCCGCGTCCGGGTGCTGCTGTTCGCGACGACCGGGCTGCTGTCGGCGATCACCGGCGTGCTGCTCGCCGCCCGGCTCGGCTCCGGCAGCGGCGGCGCGGCGTCCGGCCTGGAGTTCGACGTGATCGCGGCCGTGGTGATCGGCGGGACGGCGCTCGCCGGGGGCCGCGGCGGGATGCTCGGCACCCTGCTCGGCGTCGTGTTCATCACCGTCATCGGCAACGGGCTCGTGCTGCTCGGCGTCGACTCCTTCCTGCAGAACGTGGTGCGCGGCGTGATCATCGTCGGCGCCGTGCTGATCAACGTGCTCGTCGCGCGGCGCGGCCGGGCGAACGCGGCGGCCTGAGAACCGGGGGTGCTCTCCATGGAACGAACGATGCGGGGCGTCTTCCTGCCCGGCGACTCGACGGCCGTGCTCCGCGCGTACCCGGTGCCGGAGCCGGGCCCCGGGCAGGTGCTGATCGAGGTCGGCGCGTCCGGGATCTGCGGCAGCGACATCGGCTTCATCTACCGCGAGTACAAGGGGTACCGGGGCGTCGACGGCCCCGCCTACCGCGGCGTGGTCGCGGGGCACGAGCCGTCCGGCCGGATCGTCGCGGCCGGCCCGGGGGTGCGGCGCTTCGGCGTCGGCGACCGCGTGATCGTGTACCACATCGTGGGCTGCGGCCTGTGCGACAACTGCCGCCGCGGGCACTACATCAGCTGCGGCGCCGGACGCGAGTCGTACGGGTGGCAGCGCGACGGCGGGCACGCCCCGTACCTGCTCGCGGAGGAGCGGACGTGCGTGCCGCTGCCGGACGAGCTGTCGTACGTGGACGGGGCGCTCGTCGCCTGCGGGTTCGGCACCGCCTACGAGGGGCTGCGGCGCGCGGGCGTCAGCGGCGACGCCGACCTGCTCGTCGTCGGGCTCGGCCCGGTCGGCCTCGCCGCCGGGATGATCGGCCGCGGGATGGGCGCGCGCCGGGTCATCGGCGTCGAGCCGTCGGAGGCGCGGCGCGCGTGGGCGGACGGGCTCGGCGTGTTCGACGCGACGCTCCCGGCGGACGACCGCGCGGCCGGCGCCGTCGCGGACCTCACCGGGCGCGGCGGCGCCGCCGTCACCATCGACTGCTCGGGCTCGCGGCCGGGCCGGAGCCTCGCGCTGGAGGCGGCCGCCGAGTGGGGGCACGTGTCCCTCGTCGGCGAGGGCGGCGACCTGGTGACCGAGGTGTCGGACACGCTCCTGCACAAGCAGCTCACGATCCACGCGTCCTGGGTGACGTCGCTGCCCGCGATGAGCGAGCTGGCTCGCAACCTGGTCGGCTGGGGGCTGCGGCCGGAGAAGGTCGTCAGCGACGTCTTCGGGTTCTCCCGCGCGGACGAGGCGTACGCGCTCGCCGCCGGGAGCAGCAAGGGCAAGGTCGTCCTCGTGCCGGACGCCTCATGACGGAAGTCCGGACCGACGCCTCCGGCCCGTACGAGGTCGTGTGGCTCGACAACGGGGTGCTGCGGCTCGGGATCGTCCCGGCGCTCGGCGGGCGGCTGCTCGCGCTCGTCCATGAGGGCGAGGAGCTGCTGTGGCGCAACCCCGCCCTGCTGGACGACCGGCTGCACCCGGCAGGCGGGCACCGGCCCGCGCGCACGTCCGGGCCGATGGCGAACTGGCGCAACTTCGGCGGCGACAAGACCTGGCCGGCGCCGCAGGGCTGGTCGTCGGACGCCGAATGGGCGGGGCCGCCGGACCCGGTGCTCGACTCGGGCCCGTACGGGGCGGACGTCCGGACCGGTCCGGGGTTCGCGGCGGTGACGCTGACCAGCGAGCACGACCCGCGGACGGGGCTGCGGCTGCGGCGGGAGATCCGGCTCGCCGCCGGGGCCGCCTACGACCTGCGGCTGACGGCGGTCAACGAGACGGCCGCGCCGGTGCGGTGGGCGCTGTGGAACGTCGCCCAGTACCCGGGCGGCGGGACGGTCCGGGTCGAGGTCGCCCCGGGCTCCGCCGACCCGGTCGAGCTCGCGGTCGGGACGGCCGCGCCGGCGTGGACGCGTCCCGGACCCGGTGCGATCGAGGTGCCGGCCCAGGACGCCGTCGGCAAGCTCGGCTTCCCCGGCGCCACCGGGCGGCTGGCCTACACCCGCGCGGGGCGGCGGCTGACGATGGACTTCGGCGTCCGCGACGGGGCCGCCTACCCCGACGGCGGGTCGCGCGCCGAGGTGTGGATGGAGCACCCGCTGCCCCGGCCGCTGGACCACCTCGGCGGGCTGAACCCGCCGGACCGGATCGTCGAGTGCGAGGCGCTCGGCCCCTGGGAGCCGATCGCGCCCGGCGGGGCGACGTCGCTCGCCGTCCGGGTGGGCGTGGAACGCGCGCCGGACGCGGAGAGCGACGCGGAGAGCGAGGAGACGCGAACGATGGAGACGGGGGGACGATGACGTCGTCTGCGGGGGAACGGCCGGCGTCCGCGGGGGAGCGGCCCGTCGCGGTCGTGACGGGCGCGGCGGGCGGGATCGGCGCGGCGACCGCGCGGCGGCTGGCGGCCGACGGGTACGCCGTCGCGCTGCTCGACGTCGCGCCGGAGGTCGAGGCCGTCGCGGCGGAGCTGCCCCGCTCGCTCGGCGTGCGCTGCGACGTCGGCGACGCCGCCGACTGGGAGCGGGCCGCGGCCGCCTGCCGCGCGGCGCTCGGCCCGGTCGACGTCCTGGTCTCCAACGCCGTCCGCTACGAGCCGGGCGCGGCCGGCGAGATGCCGCTCGAGTCGTGGCGGCGGCAGCTCGACGTCACCCTCACCGGCACGTTCCTCGGCGTCCGGGCCGTCCTGGACGACCTGCGCCGCAGCCCGCGCGCGTCGGTCGTCGTGGTGTCGTCCGTGCACGCCGCGTTCGGGCTGCCCGCCCGCCCCGCGTACGCGGCGGCGAAGGCGGGGCTGACCGGGCTGACCCGGCAGCTCGCCGTCGAGTACGGCCCGGGGGTGCGGGTCAACGCCGTCCTGCCGGGGCCGGTGCTCACCGCGCAGTGGGACGGGATCGGCGAGGACGACCGGGAGCGCAGCGCCGCCGAGACCGTCGCGGGCCGCCTCGGCCGCCCGGAGGAGGTCGCCGCCGCGATCGCGTTCCTCGCCGGACCGGACGCCTCGTTCGTCACCGGCGCGTCGCTGTTCGTCGACGGCGGCTGGAGCATCACCAAGGGGTCGGCGTGACCGCCGCGACCGTCGGGCGGCGCACCGCCGAGGGGGCCGCGTGAAGATCGTCGCAGTGGAGACGTTCCTGGTGCCGCCCCGCTGGCTGTTCTGCCGGGTGGAGACCGACGACGGCCTCGTCGGCTGGGGCGAGCCCGTCGTCGAGGGACGCGCGGAGACGGTGCGCGCCGCCGTCGACGAGGTGGCGGAGCTGCTGCTCGGGGAGGACCCGCGCCGCATCGAGCGGCTGTGGCAGCTCATGACCAAGGCGGCGTTCTACCGGGGCGGGCCCGTGCTGTCGAGCGCGGTCGCGGGCCTCGACCAGGCGCTCTGGGACATCCTCGGGAAGTCGCTGGGCGCGCCCGTGCACCAGCTCCTCGGCGGCGCCGTCCGCGACCGGGTCCGGGTGTACGGCTGGGTCGGCGGCGACGAGCCGGGCGAGGTCGGCGAGGCCGTCGCCGCGCAGCTCGACGCGGGCCTGACCGCCGTGAAGATCAACGCGTCGGGGCGGGTCGGCCCGTCCCCCACGGTCCGCGAGATCGACGCGATCGTCCGGCGGGTCGCGACCGTCCGGGACGCGGTCGGGGACGGCAACGACTTCGCCGTCGACTTCCACGGGCGGATCGGCGTCGCCGCCGCGCGCCGGCTCGTCCCGCTGCTGGAGCCGTACCGGCCGATGTTCGTCGAGGAACCGGTGCTGCCGGAGTACACGCACCGGCTCGGGGACGTCGTCGCCGCCACGGTGACGCCCATCGCGACCGGCGAGCGGCTGTTCTCCCGCACCGACTTCCTGCCCGCGCTGCGGGCCGGGATCGCGGTGGCGCAGCCCGACCTGTCGCACGCGGGAGGCATCTCGGAGGTGCGGCGGATCGCGTCGCTGGCGGAGACGCACGGCGCGCTGCTCGCCCCGCACTGCCCGCTCGGCCCGCTGTCGCTGGCGGCGAGCCTGCAGGTGGCGTTCGCGACGCCGAACTTCCTGATCCAGGAGCAGAGCATCGGCATCCACTACAACGACGGCGCCGAGGTGCTCGACTACCTGGCCGACACGTCGCCGTTCGCGTTCGTGCACGGCTCGATCGAGCGGTGGGACGCGCCCGGCCTGGGCATCGAGATCGACGAGGACGCGGTGCGCGCCGCCGGGCGGACCGGGCACCGCTGGCGGCCGCCGGTGTGGCGGCACCCCGACGGAGGGCACGCGGAATGGTGAACGACGAGAAGACGACAGGCGGCCGGAAGACGACAGCCGACCGGAAGACCGCGGCCGACCGGATGCTCGGCGACCTGCGGCGGCACCGGCTGGTCGCGATCGTGCGCGGCCGGGACCGCGCGGCGTCCGTCCGGACGGCGCTCGCCCTCGCCGACGAGGGCATCGCGCTGGTCGAGGTGTCGCTCAGCGGCGCCGACGCGCTGCGGGTGATCGAGGAGGTCGCGCGCGCGGGCGTCCGGGTCGGCGCCGGGACGGTCCGCACGGCGGACGACGCGCGGCGGGCGCGGGACGCGGGCGCCGGGTACGCGGTGACGCCGTCGCTCGGCGCCGGCGTGGACGAGGCGCTGCGGCTCGGCCTCCCCGTGCTCGCGGGGGCGCTCACGCCGACCGAGGCGGCGTCCGCCGTCGCGTCCGGGGCCGCGGCCGTGAAGCTGTTCCCGGCGAGCGCGCACGGCCCCGGCTACCTGAAGGCGCTCCGCGACCCGTTCCCGGACGTCCCGTTCGTCCCGGTCGGCGGGGTCGGCGAGGCCGAAGCCGCCGAGTACCTCGCGCTCGGCGCGGTCGCGGTCGGCGTCGGCTCGCCGCTGTGCGGGGACGCCCCCCACGGCGGCGACCTCGACGCGCTGCGCCGCCGCGCCCGCGCGTTCACCGCGGCGGTGCGGCCGTGACCCGGGTCGACGTCCTCACGCTCGGCGAGACGATGATGGCCCTGCGCGCCGCGGGCCCGATCCGCCTCGGCGCCGGGTTCGCGACGAGCATCGCGGGCGCGGAGAGCAACGTCGCGATCGGGCTCGCCCGCCTCGGCCACGCCGCCGCGTGGGCCGGGCGCGTCGGGACGGACGAGCCCGGCCACCTCGTCACCCGCACCCTGCGGGCCGAAGGCGTCGACGTCTCCGGCGTCCGGCGCGACCCCGCCGCCCCCACGGGCGTCATCATGTTCGAGCAGCGGCTGCCCGACGTGACGCGCGTCCAGTACCTCCGGGACGGCTCCGCCGGGTCGCGGCTGGGCCCGGACGACGTCGCCGCCCTCGCCGTCGAACCCGCGATCGTCCACGTCACCGGCATCACCCCCGCGCTCGGCCGGTCGTGCCGCGACGCCGTCGCCGCCGCGTGCGACCTCGCCCGCGCCCGCGGCGCCCGCGTCAGCCTCGACGTCAACCACCGCGAGCGGCTCTGGTCCCGGGAC
The DNA here is from genome assembly GCF_003947565.1 of Actinomadura sp. WAC 06369. Classification (NCBI taxonomy): domain Bacteria; kingdom Bacillati; phylum Actinomycetota; class Actinomycetes; order Streptosporangiales; family Thermomonosporaceae; genus Actinomadura; species Actinomadura sp. WAC 06369. The sequence goes on from NZ_QHJN01000044.1 coordinate 15,642, forward strand.
GACGCCGCCGCGGTCCTCGCCCCGCTCGCCGCCCGCGCCGACCACGTCGTCGCGTCGCCCGACGAACTCCCGCTGGTCGGCGACCCCGAGCGGCTCCTCGCGGGCGGCGTCCGCGAGGTCGTCGTCAAGGACGGTGCCGAGGCCCGCTCGCACACCGCCGAGGGCACCCGCGCGGTCCCCGCGCGGCGCGTCCGCCCGGTCGATTCGGTCGGCGCCGGGGACGGGTTCGTCGCCGGATACCTCTCCGGGCTGCTCGACGGCCTCGGCGCCGAAGCCCGGCTCGTCCGGGCCCACACGGTCGGCGCGTTCGCCGTGCAGAGCCGCGGCGACTGGGAGGGGCTCCCCCGCCGCGACGAGCTCGACCTCGCCGGCCTGCCCGAAGGAGCCGCGCTGCGATGACCGCCGGACCGTTCACCCCGCTGCCCGGCGCGGGCCCGTGGGAACTCGGCGAGGGCCTGCGCGCCGTCGGCGGCGGCTTCGTCGCCGTCGACCTCCTCGCCGGGAACCTGTACCGGCTCGAACCCCCTACCCTCGCGGCGTCCGTCCCGTTCCCGCTCGGCGCCGTCGCGCCCGCCGGGGACGGCTGGATCGCGGCGGCCGGCACGGGCGTCGTCCTGCTGCGGGAGCACGCCGCCCCCGAGTGGCTCGCCCGCCCCGAGGACGGCGCGCCGACGCCGATGCGGATGAACGACGGCGCGGCCGACCCGTCCGGCCGGTTCTGGGCGGGGTCGATGGCCTACGACGGCACGGAGGGCGCGGGCTCCCTCTACCGCGCGGACCGCGACGGGTCCGTGCACCGGGTGATGGACGGCCTGACCGTGCCGAACGGCCCGGTGTTCACGCCCGACGGCACGGCGATGTACCTCGCCGACAGCCCGCGCGGGGTGATCTACCGCGTCCCGGTCGACCCGGCGTCCGGCGCCCCGGGCGAGCGGGAGGTGTTCGCCCGCGTGTCGGGCGGCTCCCCGGACGGGATGGCCGTCGACGCCGAGGGCTGCGTGTGGTCGGCGGGGATCGGGCGCTAGTCTGGCGATCATGACGTTCTTCCACCTGCGTTAGCGGCCCGTCGGCGCGGCGCGGCAGGGCCCGGCGCCGGCGATGCGGGGCGGCGGTGTGCGCCGTCCCGGGTTGCGACGTGGGAGAACGCTGTCATGCGTGCGTTCGGTGGTTCCTCGCGTCCCGGTGCGTCCGCCGTCTCGTGACGGGGGCGCGCCTGGTGGCGCGGTGCGTGCGCGGGCTGGAGCCCGTGGTGAGCACGGAGATTCTGCGGACGGGGTCCGCGTGCGTCGAGTCGGTCGGCCACCGCGAGGTCGGCTTCCGGGGAGCGGTGGGCCGGCTGCGCACGGCCGACGACGTGTTCCTGGCGGCCGCGCGGGGCGACGACGTCGGGAGGCGCAAGGACGGGCTCGGGGCGCTGGCCCGGCTGGCGCGCGGCGTCGACCTCGACGGCCTGGTGCGGGAGCGCGCGGCGCTCGGCGGGCCGCGGGGGTTCGCGGGCGTGGAGGTGTCGGCGTCCTTCCTGGGGCGCCGCAACTTCAACCGGTTCGACGTCGAGGACGCGGTGGGGCGGGTGCTCGCGGAGCGCGCCGGGGTCCCCTACCACGCGCGGCGGGACGGGACGGCGCCGCCGGACGGGTACGCGGGCTGGCGCGTCACGCTGGACGGGACGCGCGCGTCGGTGCTGCTCCGGGTGGGCGAGCGGCCCGCGCACCGGCGGGCGTACAAGGTCGAGAGCGTGCCCGGGACGCTGCATCCCCCGGTCGCGGCGGCGATGGCGCAGCTCGCGGACGTGCGGCCGGGGCACCGGGTGGTGGACCCGTGCTGCGGCGCGGGCACGCTGCTGATCGAGGCCGCGGGGCAGGGGGCGTCCCTGGAGGGCTTCGACCTGGACGCCGGGGCGCTGCGGGCCGCCGCGCGGAACGCGGGCGCGGCGCCCGTCCGGGTGCGGCGGGGCGACGCCGGGGCGCTGCCCGTGGACGACCGCAGCGTCGACCGCGTGCTGTGCAACCCGCCGTGGGGCGTCCAGGTGGGGGCGCGGGGACGGCTCGCGGACCGTCCCGCGCGGCTGTGGCGGGAGATCGCGCGGGTGCTGGCCCCGGACGGCCGCGCGGTGGTGCTCGTCCCGGACGAGGGGCTGGTGCGGGCGGTCGCGAGCGGCCTGGTCCCGGTGTTCGCGCAGCGGCTGAGCCTGTTCGGCGGTCCGGTCACCGTGGCGGCGCTGGAGCTCAGGACGTCGGGAGCTCGGCGGCGAAGTTGATCGCGGTGTGCAGGTAGCTGCGGAGGGTGGCGGGGTCGTCGAAGTCCAGGTCGCTGCGGATGAGGACGGTCGAGAGCGTCACGCGGAACAGGACGTCGGTGAGGACGGGGACGTCGACCGGCGGGAGGTTCCCGGCGTCGATCTGCTCCCGGACGATCGGCTCCGCCATCTCCGTGATGAGCCGGATGGAGTCCGCGGCCTGCAGGGTGAAGACGGGGAGCACGAGCTCGGGGACGTCGCGGAGCGCGGCGTTGAGGAGGGTGTGCCCGCGGGCGTAGCCGACGATGAAGATCAGCAGGTCGGCGATGCCGTCGACCGACCAGCTCAGGGCGCGCAGGCGGGGGGCGAGCTCGTCGAGGAAGGCGGCGAGCTCGCGTTCGAGCAGGGCCTGCTTGATGTCGTCGATCGTGCCGCCGTACTTGTAGAGGGTCGGGCGGGACAGCCCGGCCTTGCGGGCGATCGCGGACAGCAGGCGCCCGGAGGCGAACCCGCCGTCGACGAGGCAGTCGGCGGCGGCGTCGAGGATCCTGGCCCGGATCTCCTCGGGTGACAGGGACGGGCGCCGGGGCGCGCTCTTCGTCTGGGTCACCATGGCCTTCCTTCCGGATCCGTCCCGGAAAGTATCCCACGTCACCCCGCGAAGCCGGTCCGAGGTATTGACCCCTTGGTCATCTGCTGCTTACAGTCGCCCATGTAAGTGTAAACGTCGCTCGGCTGGAGGCGATCGTGAAGATCGATCAGGACTACCGGGACGTGCTGCAGACCCTGTCCGAGGGATCGGTCCACCGGCGCTTCGACCCCTACCTGGACATCGACTGGGACTCCCCCGAGTTCGCCGTCGACCCGAACGACCCGCGGTGGATCCTCCCGGACTGCGACCCGCTCGGCGCGCACCCCTGGTACAAGGCGCTGCCCGAGGACAAGCAGATCGCCATCGGGATGTGGCGGTCCGCCAACATCACCAAGGTCGGGCTCCAGTTCGAGAGCGTGCTGATCCGCGGCATGATGCAGTACGCGATGCGGCTGCCGAACGGGTCGCCCGAGTTCCGGTACTGCCTCCACGAGATGACCGAGGAGTGCAACCACATCCAGATGTTCCAGGAGATGGTGAACCGGACGGGCGCGGACGTGCCCGGCATGCGGCGGCACTACCGGTTCACGTCGCAGTACTGGCACCTGGGCGCGCACCTGCCGATCCTGTTCTTCATCGGCATCCTCGCCGGCGAGGAGCCCATCGACCACTTCCAGAAGAGCGTCATCCACGACGGCGCGGCCCGCCCGCCGGCGCTGCTGCGCACGATGCAGATCCACATCGCCGAGGAGGCCCGGCACATCTCGTTCGCGCACCGGTTCCTGCACGAGCACGTGTCCCGGCAGACGAAGGCGGGGCGCGCGGTCACCTCGATCGCGTACCCGCTGATCATGCGCTGGCTGGCGGGCGCCATCATGGCGCCGCCGCCGGAGATGGCGAAGGAGTTCGGCATCCCCCGCAAGGTGATCCGGGAGGCGTTCTGGAGCCGCCCGCACTCGCGGGAGATCCTGCGCGGCTACTTCGGGGACGTCCGGATGCTGGCCCGGCAGCTCGGCCTGATGAACCCGGTCGCGAAGCGGGTGTGGCGGCTGTGCGGCATCGACGGCGCGGCGTCCCGGTACCGCGGCGAGCCGCACCGTCCGGCGCGGCAGGCGGCGTAGCCCGATGCCCCACGTCGTCACGCAGTCGTGCTGCAACGACGCCTCGTGCGTCCACGCGTGCCCGGTCAACTGCATCCATCCGACACCGGACGAACCGGACTTCCGCACCGCGGAGATGCTCTACATCGATCCCGCGACGTGCGTGGACTGCGGGGCGTGCGTGTCGGCGTGCCCGGTGGGCGCGATCGTCCCGCACACGAAGCTGGCGGAGGAGCAGCTCCCGTTCCTGCCGCTGAACGCCGACTTCTACCGGGCGCCGCGCCCGCCGGCGCCGCTCCTCGCGCCCGCGCCGCCGCCGCTGCGGGTGCGCGGCGGCGAGCCGCCGCGGGTCGCGATCGCGGGGTCGGGCCCGGCCGCGATGTTCGCGGCGGACGAGCTGCTGACCATCCCGGGCGCGCGGGTCGACGTGTTCGAGCGGCTGAGCGTCCCGTACGGGCTGGCCCGGACGGGCGTCGCGCCCGACCACCCGAAGACCCGGCAGGTCACCGACCTGTTCGACCGCATCTCGGCCCAGGACGGCTTCCGGCTGCTCCGCGGCGTCGAGGTGGGCCGGGACGTGACGCACGAGGAGCTGCTGGCCCACTACCACGCGGTGGTCTACGCGGTCGGCGCGTCGTCGGACCGGCGGCTGAACGTCCCGGGCGCCGAGCTGGCGGGGACGGCGACGGAGTTCGTCGCCTGGTACAACGGCCACCCGGACCACGCGCACCGGACGTTCGACCTGTCGCACCGGCGCGCGGTGATCGTCGGCAACGGGAACGTGGCGCTGGACGTCGCGCGCATCCTGGCGAGCGACCCCGAGCGGCTCGCGGGCACCGACATCTCCCCCGCCGCGCTCGACGCCCTCCGCGGGAGCCGGGTGGAGGAGATCGTGGTGGCGGGCCGGCGCGGCCCGGCCCAGTCGGCGTTCACGGTCGCCGAGCTGCGCGGCCTCCTCGACGTCCCGGGCATCGGCGTCGCGGTGGAGGGGGCCGGCCCCGACGCCGAACCGGACGGCGGCGCGCCGCACTCGACCGTCCACAAGCTGCGGATGCTCCGCGAGCTCGGGGACCGCGCGCCGTCCGGGAAGCGGCGGATCACGCTGCGGTACCTGGTGTCGCCCGCGCGGATCGCGGCGGACGGCGTCGAGTTCGTCCGCAACGAGCTCGTCGACGGACGGGCGGTGCCGACCGGGGAGAGCGAGTTCGTCGAGGCGGGCCTGGTGCTGTCGTCGATCGGCTACCACGGGCGCCCCGTGCCGGGCCTGCCGTTCGACGAGGCCACCGGGACGGTCCCGAACACGGCGGGCCGGGTCGGGGCGGGCGAGCCCGTGCCCGGCGCGTACGTCGCCGGCTGGATCAAGCGCGGCCCGACGGGCTTCATCGGGACGAACAAGTCGTGCGCCCGCGAGACCGTGCGGACCCTCGTGGACGACTTCAACGCGGGCCTCCTGCCGGAGCCCGCGGAGCCGCCCGGCGGCCTGGAGCGGCTGCTGGCGTCGCGGGCGGCCCCGCAACCCGCCTGACGGGCCGCCACGGTTCTTCACGATCTCTCCACAACTCGGTGCGGCGGCGGCCCGTCGTACAGGACGGACGATCCCGTAGAGAGTTGTGAGTCGAGTGCTGTGAGGGAGCGCGCGTGCCGTTCACGCTGAGCCATCCCGCCGCCGTCCTGCCGCTGGCGCGGGGGCCGCTGGTGCCGTCGGCGCTGGTCATCGGGTCGATGGCGCCGGACATCCCGTACTTCTTCTTCGCGATGGAGCTGCGCGGGGCGACCCATCGGGCGCACGGCGTCGTGACCGTCGACCTGCTGATCGGCCTCGCGGCGTTCGCGGTGTTCCACCTGGTGTGGAAGCGGCCGCTGGCGGCGCTGGCCCCGGCGGCGGTCCGCAGGCGGCTGCCGATGGACGCGCCGGTGCGCTGGGGGTGGGCCGTCCCGTCGCTCGTCCTCGGGGCCGCCACGCACGTGTTCTGGGACGCCTTCACCCACCTGAACTGGAGTTTCGCCGGTGAGCTGCCATGGCTCACGCGCTCGTTCGGCGGCATGGCGGTGTACGTCTGGCTCCAGTACGTCAGCGGCGCGGCGGGGCTGGCGATCGTCCTGCTGTGGCTGGCCCGCTGGCTGCGGACGGCTCCCCCGGCGGGCGACGCGGCGGGCGCGGGGAGCGGGCCGTGGCGCGTGCCGGTGTGCGCGGGCCTGGGGGCGGTGACGGCGGCGGGCGGCCTGCTGAGCGCGCTGCTGCTGCCGGACGAGCGGGGCGTCCACACGGTCCTGTACTACGGGGCGGTCGGGACGATCGCCGCGGCGGGCCTCGCGCTCACCGCGTACGCCGTCTGGTGGCACGCCGCCCGCCCGGCGGCGCTGGAGCACTGAGCGCGGTCCCGGGCCCCGCGGCGGGGCCCGGGACCGGGGTCAGGCGCGCCGCCCGCCCGCGAGGAACGCGAGCCCGGCGGCGAGGAGGGCGCACAGGCCGCTGACGAACCAGACGGTCATGTACGCGCCCTCGCTCGGATGCTCGGAACCCGCGGCGGCGGCGAGCACGGTGCCGAACACGCCGCCCGCGACGGCGCCGCCGATCGTCTTGACGTTGTTGTACAGCGCGGTGGAGACGCCGGTGCGGGACGGGTCGCTGGCCTCGGCGATCACGGTGGGCATGGCGCTGAGCGCGACGCCCAGGCCCGCGCCGAGGAGCATCGTCTCGACGACGAACTGCCAGATCTCGTCGTGCGCGACGACCTTCCCGGCGAACCCGGCGGCCACCAGCGCGTACGCGCCGATGAGCGCGTTGCGGTAGCCGACCTTGGCGGCGAGCCGCGCGGTCTGCGCGGACGTCGCGATGCTGCAGGCCAGCGCGGGCAGCGTCACCATGGAGATCGCCAGGGCGGACATGCCGAACCCGTAGCCGGCCTCGTCCGGGTCGGTGGCCATGAACGTCGAGTTCGGGGACAGGACGCCGAAGTACACGACGCCGAACGCGAACGAGGCGAAGTAGTAGGGCGCGACGTGCCGTCCGGCCATGGCGCGCAGGTCGACGAGGGGCTGCCGGACGCGCAGCTCCATGACCGCCCAGGCGGCGAGGACGGCGAGGGCGAGCGCGAGGCAGCCGAGGGCGGCGCCGTCCGTCCAGCCCCGCTCGCCGGCGAGCGAGACGCCCGCGAGGACGCCGACGACCGCGAGGGCGAGCAGGGCGATGCCGGGCCAGTCGACCCGCCCGGTGGCGCGGGTGACCGCCTCGGGGACGAGCGTCCACGCCACGGGCACGCACAGCACCGCGAGGACGGCGGGGACGGCGAGGACGAGCCGGACGTCGCCGAACGCGGCGTCCGCGACGCCCATGCCGACGCCGCCGAGCAGCCCGCCGAAGGTGAGGGCGCCGATGAGCCGGGCGATCGCGCGGCGGGCGAGCTCGACCGGCAGCCGGTCCCGGACGAGCGAGATCTCCAGCGGCAGCAGCGCGGCGAGCGGCCCCTGCAGGAAGCGGCCGACCAGCATGACCGCGAGGTTGGGCGCGAGCGCGACCAGCACCGAGCCGATCGCGACGGACACGAGCGCGACGCGCAGCATCCGCCGGTGCCCGTACAGGTCGCCGAGCCGCCCGAACGCGGGGACGCCGACGGCGGCGGCAAGGAGCTGGACGGACACGACCCAGGTGACGGCGGAGTCGGAGATGCCGAGGTGGTCGGCGATGCCGGGCAGCATCGGCGCGACGCCGGCCTGCAGGAAGCCGCTGACGACCTCGAACATGACCAGCACGCCGACGACGGCGGTCACGGACTGGACGGGCGGCGCGCCGCCCGGGCTCCCGGGGCCGGGCGCCGCGGCGCCCGCGGTGGCCGTCACGCGGTCTCCCCGCGGCCCAGCCGGCGGACGGCCAGTTCGGCGAGCAGCGCGGCGGCGTCGGGCAGGACGGCGTCGTCGTAGGCGGCCTGCGGGGAGTGGTTCATGGGCGCGGTGGCGGGGTCGCGGTCGGCGGGGCAGGCGCCGAGCCCGAGGAACGCGCCGGGCACCTCGGCCAGGACGAACGAGAAGTCCTCGGAGCCGGCCATCGGGCGCGGCGCCTCGACGGCGCGCTCGCCGCCGAGCAGGTCGCGCGCGGTGTCCATCGCGAACGCGGCCTCGGCGCCGTCGTTGACGGTGACCGGGTACTGCTCGGTGTAGTCGAGGTCGGCGGTGACGCCGTGCGCCTCGGCGATGCCGCGGACCACCCGCTCGATCCCCGCGCGCACCCGGCGGTGGGCGTCCGCGGAGAACGACCGGACGGTGGCGTCCAGCACGGCCGTCTCGGGGATGACGTTGCCCGCGGTCCCGGCGTGCACGGACCCGACGGTGACGACGGCGGGGTCGAAGGCGTCGAGGTCGCGGGTCACCATCGTCTGGAAGGCCGTGACCATGGCGGCGAGCGCGGGGACGGGGTCCTTGGCGGCGTGCGGGGACGAGCCGTGGCCGCCCTTCCCGCGGACGGTGACGCGCACGGCGTCGGACGCGGCGAGCATCGGCCCGGGCCGGGTGGCGACCATGCCCTGCGGGAGGACGGTGGAGAAGACGTGCAGGGCGTAGGCGGCGGCGACGCGGTCGCCGGCGGCGTCCAGCACCCCCTCGTCGATCATGATCTTGGCGCCGCCCATGCCCTCCTCGCCCGGCTGGAACATGAACACGACGTCGCCGGGCAGCTCGGCGCGGCGGGCGGCGAGCAGCCGCGCGGCGCCGACGAGTCCCGCGACGTGCAGGTCGTGGCCGCAGGCGTGCATCCGGCCGGGGATCGCCGAGGCGTAGTCGAGGCCGGTGTCCTCGTGGACGGGCAGCGCGTCCATGTCGCCGCGCAGCAGCACGGCGGGCCCGCGCGTCCCGTCCGGTCGTCCGGCGCGGCCGCCGCGCAGCACGGCGGTGACGGAGGTGAGGGCCGTGCCGGTGGAGATCTCCAGCGGCAGGCCGTCCAGGGCGGCGAGCACCTTCTCCTGGGTGCGCGGCAGCTCCAGTCCGAGTTCGGGCTCGCGGTGCAGGTCCCGCCGCAGCAGGGAGAGCTCTTCCCGCAGGTCGGCGGCGTCTTCACGGATCGACATGCGGGTATGGTGCGGTTCGCACCGTTTATCCGGTCGCCACCTGCCGATATCCGCCACGACACCCGGATTCCATGCACGCATCGGGCACCCTCGACGAACTCGACCACCAGCTCGTCACCGCGCTGCAGACCGCGCCCCGCGCCGACTGGCGCCGGATCGGCGCGGCCCTCGGCGTGGACGCCTCCACCGCGGCGCGCCGCTGGGCGCGGCTGACCGCGGCCGGGCTGGCCTGGCTGGCGTGCTTCCCGGTGGCGGTGGAGTGGATGACGCCGGTCGTCGCGTTCATCGACATCGACTGCGCGCCGGGGCGGCTGCACGAGGTCGCCGCCGAGATCGCCGAGGACCCCAACGTGTTCAACCTCGAGCACGTCACCGGCGGCCGGGACCTGATCGCGACGGTCGTCCTGCGGGACAACGCCGAGCTGGCCCGCTACGTCGGGTTCCGGCTGGGGCGGCTGGCGGGCGTGACCGCGACCCGCACCCAGATCGCGACGACGCTGCACTCGGAGGGCAGCCGGTGGCGCCTCGACCGGCTCGACGACCGGCAGCGGGACGTGCTGCTCGGCGACCGCCCGAGCGGCACCGGCGAGTGGGCGCTGCGGCAGGAGGACCGCGACCTGGCGCGGCTGCTGGTGGAGGACTGCCGGCAGCCGGTCGCGCGGCTCGCGGAGCGGACCGGCCTCAGCCCCACGACCGTCCGGCGGCGCCTGGCCCGGATGGAGCGGGGCGGCGCGCTGATGTACCGGTGCGAGGTCGCGCGGTCGCTGTCGGGCTGGCCGGTGACGGTGTACCTGTGGGCGAGCGCGCCGCCGGACGAGGTGGCGCGGCTGGCCGGACGGCTCGCGGGGCTGCGCGAGACGCGGATGTGCGCGTCCCTGTCCGGCTCCGACAACATGCTGTTCGCGGTGTGGCTGCGGTCGATCGAGCGGGTCCAGGCGTTCGAGACGGCGCTGCGCCGCAGCTTCCCGCAGCTGACGGTCACCGACCGCGCGGTGGGGCTGTGGCAGATGAAGCTGGCGGGGCAGATCCTCGACCCGCGGGGCCGCCACCTGCGGACCGTCCCGTTCTGGACCTGGGACGACCCGCTGTCGGAGGCGGCGCTCGGCGACCTGGTGGACCGGCTGCGCACCGGTCCCCGCCCGGCCCGGCGGGGCCCCGCCTGAGGCGTATCGTGGGATACCGCCCGCACCGCGCCCGGAACCCCGGCGGGGCGGGCACGGCGGCGCGCCGGGGGCGCGGTGGAGGAGCTCCAGAAAGGCGGGGGTGTGACTCAGCGACGACCTGGGCCGCCGACCGGCGGGCAAGCGGCGGACGGGACGGGCGCCGGCGGGGCCGGCCCCGTACCGGGTGGCGTGCCGGGCGACGTCACGGCCGCCGTGGAACGGGCGCTGAGCACGGCGGCGCAGCTGTGGAGCCGCGCCGACCAGGGGCTGGAGCCGGCGGTGTCGCCGATCCAGCTCCGCGCGGTGGAGGCGATCGCGCGGTTCGGGCGGCTCAACCTGGGCGGGCTCGCGGAGGAGCTCGGCGCGATCCCGTCCTCGACGAGCCGGCTGTGCGACCGGCTGGAGGCGGCCGGGCTGGTGGTGCGCGAGCCGGCCCCGGCCGACCGGCGCGAGATCATCGTGCGGCTCACCGACCAGGGCGAGCGGCTGCACGGGGAGCTGACCCGGCGGCGCCGGGAGGCGGTGCGCGAGGTGCTGGAGCAGCTGTCGCCGACGTCCCGGGGCCGGCTCATCGACGCGCTGACCGAGTTCGGGACGGCCTGCGACCGGTTGGAGGCGGCCGGACCGGGCGCGGTGCGCGCGGCGGGCCCGCGGACGGCCTGACCGGGCGCCCGGACGGGCGCGCCCGGGACGCGGAGCACGGCGGGCGCCGCCGGACCGCCCCGCGCGCCGTCAAGTATTTGCCATATGGCAAACTTCTCTGGCAGTCTTCCCCTGCGGTTCTCCGTCCCGAGCGGGTAGGACCCACCGGACGAACCGGGCCCGGGGGCAGGCGGTCGCCGTTCGTCATGATCATCGCTGTTGGGGCAGGACGGGGGACGAAGTGGGTGGCGGGTCTGCGAGTCCCTGGAGCGAGGTGGAGCGGGCACTGCGGTCCGCGCCCGCGCACGCGCTCCCCGAGGCGCTGGCCGCCGCCCTCGCGGAGGGCCGCCCCGGGCTCGCCGCGGTGCGCCTGCTGCTGAACGACTACCACTCGCGCCTCCTGCTGCCCGTCCCGCCGCACGGCGACGCCGCCGAACCGGCCGGGGACGGCGGCGTCCTGCGCGTCCGGGGGACGGCCGCGGGCCGCGCGTTCGTGTCGCGGCGCCCCGTCCGGTCCTCCCCCGGCCGGGACGGCGGCGGCGCGGCCCCCGAGGTCCTGTTCGTGCCCGTCGTCAGCCGCGGCGAGCGGATGGGCGTGCTGGAGCTGGCCGCCGCGGACCCGTGGACGGACGACGACCTCGCCCGCTTCGAGGAGGTCGGCGAGATCCTGGGCTCGGCGCTGAAGGTCGCGTGGCCCCACACCGACCGCTACGAGCGGGCCCGGCGGCACAAGCGCCTCACCCTCGCCGCCGAGCTGCAGTGGCAGCTCCTCCCCGGGCACGCCTGCGCCGGCGACCGGTTCGCCCTCGCCGGGCACCTGGAGCCCGCGTACTCCATCGGCGGCGACAACTTCGACTGGTCCGCCGAGCGGGACCATCTCGCGCTCACCGTCACCAACGGCTCCGGCACCGGCATCCAGGCGGCGCTGCTGACGTCGCTGACCGTCGGCGCGATGCGCAACGCCCGCCGCTCCGGCGCGGACATCGCCGAGCAGGCCAGCCTCGCCAACGACATGGTGCACGTCCGCTACGGCGGCCGCGAGTTCACCGAGACGCTCGTGATGCGCATCGACCTCGCCGACGGGGTCGTCCACGTCATCGACGCCGGGTCGCCGCGCATCCTGCGCATGCGCGGCACCGATGTCACCGCCGTCGAGCTGGAGCAGCAGCTCCCGCTCGGCATGTTCCCCGACACCGAGTACAAGCCGCAGCGGTTCCGGCTGGAACCCGGCGACCGCCTCGTCGTCGTCAGCGACGGCGTGTTCTCCGCCCGGACCGCGCGCGGCGAGTTCGGCGCCGCCGCGCTGGAGCAGGCCACCCGCCGCACCCGGCTGCAGGACGCCGGCGAGGTCCCGCTGGCCGTCATCGACGAGCTGATCGAGTACCACGAGGGCGCCGACCTGGCCGACGACGCCGTCGTGGTCTGCCTCGACTGGCACTGACCGGCCCCCGCCGGCACCGGCCCCCGTCGGCACCGGGCGGGACGGCCGCCGTGCCGTCAGCCCTTGTCGCGGGCGTCGCGGATGAGGTCGCGGACGCGGTCGACGACCGACGCCATCGGCCCGACGAGCATGTTCTTCGTCGCGGTCTCCGTGCCGGGATGCGGGTGCGTGGGCGCGCTCGCCTCGGCCGCCTTGACGGCCGCCGCCATCCCCCTGCGCTGGCTCTCGCTGAACTGGTCGCCCAGCCGGTCGAACTCGTAGCGCTCCTCGGCGCGCGCGTGCGTCAGCACCTCGACGCGGAGCCGGTCGAGCTTCTCCAGGAAGTCGGGCGCCGCGGTGTCCATGCCGTCCAGCTCGGCGAGCAGCTCCTTGGCGGCGCGCTCCTCGCGCAACCGGTCCGCGACGATCGCGTCGCCGCCGGGCAGCGCCTTGCGGGCCGCCGGGTGGACGATCTCCTCCTCGGCGGTCTCGTGCACCGCGAGCAGCCGGACGAGCGACTGGAACGCCTCCGTGCGCTCCTTGCCCGTCGTGTGCTCGACCTTGTCGAACAGGTCGCGGATCTGGCCGTGCTGGGCGCGCAGGAGGTCGACGATGTCGTTCTCGACGGTGGTGGGTGCGGTGCTCATGCGGATCCTCCGGTGTCTCGGCGAACGGTCGGCCCGGCGCACGGCGCGGGCGCCCGGGGAGTACCCGGGACCCGGACCGGTAAGCGAGGAAGGGGCGATGAGCGGGCAAAGATCCCGTACACGGTCGTCCGGCACATGTGTGAACAGGACGGGCGGGGTACGTGCGGCAATGCCCACGAGAAGCGGCCGGCGGGAACGGCGGCCGACCCGACGAACGTCTCCACAGGAGGGTGAGCCTGGTGGCCTTCAACCCGCTCGAACACCGCGGCATCCCGCTCGACGACCAGCTGCGCGACTGGGGCCAGCTCGACGTCGCGCCCGTCGACCCGGACCACGCCGATCCCTACACCAAGTGCCGCATCATCACGATGAACGGCATCGAGGTGGAGGCGATCATGTTCAGCCACCACTTCAACCGCGTCTGCCCCGACCCCGAGGTCAAGCAGAAGCTCGCGCACGTCCGCTACATGGAGCAGCAGCAGCAGAAGACCGTCAACTGGCTGCTGCCGGGCCAGGCGTCCGTCCTGGAGACGACCCTGTCCTACGAGCAGGTCGCCGTCGACCTCACCGGCTGGGTCGCGCGGATGGAGCCCGACCCCTACCTCAAGCAGGCGTACGACTTCGGCCTGCTGGAGGACTTCGACCACCTCTACCGGTACGCGAACCTGTACGAGATGATCGAGCACCGCCGGGCGGAGAAGATCGTCGACCAGCTCACCGAGGTCATGCCGGGACGCCCCGGCCCCCTGCAGCACCGGCACCCGATGGACAACGTCCGCGAGCCCTACGACCGGCAGACGGCCGCGCCGCTGTCGAAGCTGCACGCGCTGACCATCATGGCGGCCGAGCAGCAGACGATGAACTTCTACATGAACGTCGGCCCCATGTACATGGAGCCGATCGCCCGCCAGCTCTACCAGGAGATCGGCCTGGTGGAGGAGGAGCACGTCACGCACTACGAGTCGCTGGTCGACCCGGGCGAGACCTGGTGGGAGCGGCTCGTCAACCACGAGTACAACGAGTGCTACCTCTACTACTCGTTCATGCAGACCGAGACCGATCCGCGGGTCAAGAGCATCTGGGAGCTCCACCTGAACATGGAGCTGGAGCACCTGCACATCGCGTGCGACCTAATGCGGCAGCACGACGGCCGCGACCCCGAGAGCATCCTGGCGCCCGCACTGCCCGAGCCGGTCCGGTTCGAGCCGAACAAGGAGTACGTCCGGGAGGTGCTGGCGACCCAGATCGACTGGACGACCCTGGGCACCGGCTACGTCCAGGAGGCGCACCGCCGGTTCGAGGAGTGGCAGGCCAAGATCAACGCCGAGCGGCCGCCGCAGCAGCGCGTCATCGAGGAGCACATCGACAAGTACGGCGAGGAGTACCGCCTGGAGACCGAGGGCGCGCACCCGGTCGAGCGGCTGCGCCTCGGGTAGCCCGGACGGCCGGGCGGGCGGGGCGGCCCCCGTGACCGCGGGGCGCCCGGGCCGGTACGCTCCCCACACCGAAAGCCATTCGGTTTCACGTGGGAAGGGTGCCGCGAGTGGGCGAGCCGACCGTAACCGACATCGACCAGACCGTCCCGGCCGTCGACCGGACCGTGCACGACATCGGCGCCGCCTGGATGCTCGACCCGGTCACCGGGGAGCGGGGCAAGGAGGCGGGGTACGCCAACCCGTTCGCGTTCTACTTCGCCGGGCGCGGCGGCGTGCTCGGCGACGTCGACGCGAGCGTGATCTGCGCCGCGTTCGGCTGGTTCGAGCCGGGCGCCGTCCGGCTCTTCTGGGACGAGGGCGTGGCCGTCGCGGGCGCCCGCGAGGCCGCCCGCCGGTACGGCCGCACCTGCGCCCGGTGGGGCGAGGACCACCTCGCCGGGCTCGGCGCCGCCGACGTCGAGCGGCTCACCGACCTGGCGGGCCGGGTCGTCGACGCCGCCGACGGATCGGGCCTCCCGCTGTTCTGCGGCTGGCGCGCGGAGCCGACCGCCGACGGCGGCCCGGCCCGGCTGATGCAGCTCATCAACGTGCTCCGCGAGTGGCGCGGCGCCCTGCACCTGTGCGCGACGACCGCCGCCGGGCTCCGCCCCCTGGAGGCGATCCTCGCCGGGTACGAGAGCGGCGGCCCCGCACGGGCCCGGTTCCTCGGCTGGCGCGGCGTCGAGGACGGCACGGCCGCCGACGCGTCCGCGCTGGCCCGCCGCGCGGAGGCCGAGGCCGCGACGAACCGCCTGACCGCGGCCGTGTACGGGCGCGCGCTGACGCCGCCCGAGTTCGCCGAGTACGCCGAGCTCGTCGAGAAGGCCCGCGCGGTCGCGCTGGCCTGAGCCGCCGCACCGGGCGGCCGCACCGGGCAGCCGTCCGGAAATTTGGCGGCCGCGGACAACCGGCGGGCGGCGATTCATCCGCCGGAGGCTAGCTCCGGCGGGCCGCGGCGTCCATTGTCGACTCATCGACCGGTCCTCCCCCGAGGAGAGCGTGATGAGGCCGAGCCCCGGCGCCGGACGCCGCACCGCCCGTTCCCCGTTGTCCCGGAGCCGCGCCGCGGCGGTCCTGGCGGCCGCGTCGCTCGCGGCCGCGGCGCTCGCCGCCGGCGTCCCGTCCGCGCCGCCCGCGGGCGCCCGCGCCGCCGACCGGACCGAGACGCCCGTCGCGTCGAGCTCGCCGGTCACCGACGTCGCCGAGTCGGTGGTGCGGGTCCGGATACCGCTGCCGGAGTCGGCCGGGCCGCGGCCCGAGGCGTGCGACTGGCTGTCGTACCTGCGGTACCGGCACGCGGACGGCCCGGCGGACCCGGCGGACGCGGACCGGATCCTCGTCGCGCAACCGGGCATCTTCGCGGGCGCCGGATCGTTCGACGGGCTCGCGCGCAACACCGTCCGCGCGGCGGCGGAGAACGGCGACCGCGTCGAGTTCTGGGCGCTCGACCGGCGGTCCAACTGCCTGGAGGACCGCACCGGCATCCAGGCGGGGCTGGCGGCCGGGGACGTCCGCCTCGCCGTCGACTACTACTACCGGCAGAAGGAGGTCGACGGCCGGAGGTTCGCCGGGTACCGGACGAACGAGCAGGTGGAGTGGCTCCAGCACGTCGGGCTGGAGCAGACCGTCCGCGACCAGTACGACCTCCTCGTCCGGGAGCTGCCGGAGCAGGAGCTCCGCAAGCGGAAGGTGATGTGCGGCGGGCACTCGCTCGGCGGCGTCCTGACCGCCTACTTCGCGATGTGGGACTTCGACGGCGACCGCGCCACCACCGCCGACGCCGGGCACGCGCAGTGCGCCGGGTACTTCGCGCTCGACACCCGCATCGACACCGGCATCCTCGGGATGGAGGGGTTCCCGGCGGACATGGTGCCGCTCGTCGCGCTCGGCGCGGGCGTCGTCCGGGTGGGGCTGGCGGCCGGGGTCGTCCCGCGCGCGCTGTCGGCGCCCGCCGTCGTCAACACCGAGACGATGAACCTCCTCGCGATCGCGGGCCTCGCCGCGCGGCTCGACCCCGAGGGCGTCTCGGAGCTCGCGACGTACGTCCCGTCGTCGTTCAACACCGACACCACCTACCGGCTGCTGTTCGCCGAGGACTACCCGACGTTCATCGCCGGCACCCCGACCGTCCGCGACTTCCGGTTCACCAACGCCGCCGCGCTCGGCGGGCTGCTGGACGACAACTCGCAGCCGCTCGCGTTCATGCAGGCCAGCGTCGGGTTCTGGGACGGCGGGAAGGTCGTCGACAAGGAGTTCCCGGCGCCGAACGACCTGGACCGGCTGGGCCTCGGGGGGCTCGCGGCGCTGCTCGGCCCCGACCGCAAGGCGGTCCCCGACACCCCGCACGGCCCGCTGTACACGTGGCGGAACTTCGACCTCGTCGGCGCCCCCGACGACCCGGGGTACGCGTCGAAGCACGGCGGGCCGTTCACGACGGCCGCCAAGGAGGCCACCGACATCGCGCAGCTCGCCCGCAGCCTGTCCGAGCATCCGCTGGACTTCACGGAGCACTACTTCCCCACGAAGCTGATCGCCGACATCGCGCTCGCGGACGCCCCGGGCATCGCCGACGACGCCGTCCACACCGGCGGGATCGACGCGAACCCGACGCTGAACCTGCAGGCCGGGGACGGTCTCGGCGCCCGCGACCCGCGGCCCGGCGACATCGTCGCGCCGGGGTACCAGCACCTGGACGTCCTCACCGCGGCGGCCGTGCAGCACGGCGGGCGGCCGGAGCCGATCTCGCAGCACCTCGCGGTGTTCGCGGGGAAATGACCGCAGACCGCGCCCGCGGTGTTTAGCGGGCCGGAGCCGGGTAGGTGACGCTGCGTCCGGGTGGTTCCGGGAGAACGAGAGGCGGTGTGCGGCATGGGCGTCCGGCAGTGGATCGACGCGTGGCCCGTCTACCGCCAGTTCTCCGACGGCGACCCGCTCGGGCGCGGCGCGGCCGTCAAGAGCGCCGCGACCGCGAACCTGAAGCCGCGGGTCGACACCGCGGAGAAGGTCGTGAAGTCGGTCTGCCCGTACTGCGCGGTCGGCTGCGGCCAGGACGTGTACGTCCGGGACGACGCGGTCACCCAGATCGAGGGCGACCCCGACTCGCCCGTCAGCCGCGGGCGGCTGTGCCCGAAGGGCTCGGCCAGCCTCCAGCTCACCACCGGGTCGGCGCGCGAGCACAAGGTCCTGTACCGGCGCCCGCACGGCACCGAATGGGAGGAGCTCGGGCTCGACGCCGCGATGGACATGATCGCCGACCGGGTGATCGAGGCGCGGCGGCACGGCTGGCAGTGGGAGCAGGACGACCTGCGGGTGCGGCGCACGCTGGGCATCGCCAGCCTCGGCGGCGCCACGCTCGACAACGAGGAGAACTACCTGATCAAGAAGCTGTTCACCGCGCTCGGCGCGGTGCAGATCGAGAATCAGGCGCGTATTTGACACTCCTCCACCGTTCCCGGTCTGGGAACCTCGTTCGGACGCGGCGGCGCGACCACCTTCCAGCAGGATCTGCAGAACGCCGACTGCATCGTCATCCAGGGCTCGAACATGGCCGAATGCCATCCGGTCGGGTTCCAGTGGGTGATGGAGGCGAAGGCGCGCGGCGCGAAGGTCGTCCACGTCGACCCGCGGTTCACCCGGACGAGCGCGCTCGCGGACGTCCACGTCCCGCTCCGCGCCGGAAGCGACATCGCGTTCCTCGGCGGGATCGTCAACTACGTGTTGCAGAACGACGCGTACTTCCACGAGTACGTCCTGAACTACAGCAACGCGTCGGTGATCCTTAGCGAGGACTTCCGCGGCACCGAGGACCTCGACGGCGTGTTCTCCGGCTTCGACCCGGAGCACCGCACCTACGACCTGCGGAGCTGGCAGTACGAAGGCATGCAGGTGCAGGCGGCGTCGGGGCAGCGGGACCAGGCGTACGAGGCGCACCGGCGGGCGGTGGCGCGGTCCGGGCGCGGCGAAACGGCCGGGTCGGGCGGGCCCGGCATAGGCGAGGGCGACCCGCGGCGCGACCCGACCCTCCAGGACCCCCGGTGCGTGTTCCAGGTGCTCAAGCGGCACTTCTCCCGGTACACCCCGGAGATGGTGGAGCGCATCACCGGCGTCCCCGCCGACCGGTTCCTGGAGGTGTGCCGGCTCGTCGCCGACAACTCGGGCCGGGACCGGACGACCGCGTTCGCCTACGCCGTCGGCTGGACGCAGCACACGGTGGGCGTCCAGTACATCCGGACGGCGTCGATCCTGCAGACGCTCCTCGGCAACATCGGCCGCCCCGGCGGCGGGATCCTGGCGCTGCGGGGGCACGCCTCGATCCAGGGCTCCACCGACATCCCGACCCTGTACAACCTGCTGCCCGGGTACATCCCGATGCCGCACGCGCACCCCGGCCTGGACCTGGACCGGTTCGTCGAGGGCGAGTCGGCGAAAAAGGGCTTCTGGGGCGAGATGCGGTCGTACTTCGTGAGCCTGCTGAAGTCGTACTGGGGCGACGCGGCCACCGCGGACAACGACTTCTGCTTCGACTACCTGCCGCGCCTCACCGGCTCGCACAGCACGTACGAGACGGCGATGGCGCAGATCGACGGCGTCTGCAAGGGCTACTTCCTGATGGGCGAGAACCCGGCCGTCGGGTCCGCCAACGCGAAGGTGCAGCGCCTCGGCATGGCGAACCTCGACTGGCTCGTCGTCCGCGACCTCTCGCTGATCGAGTCGGCGACGTGGTGGAAGGACGGCCCGGAGATCGAGTCCGGGGAGCTGCGCACCGAGGACATCGGCACCGAGGTGTTCTTCCTGCCCGCCGCGACGCACACCGAGAAGGACGGCAGCTTCACCAACACGCAGCGGATGCTGCAGTGGCACCACAAGGCCGTCGACCCGGCCGGCGACGCCCGCAGCGACCTGTGGTTCATGTACCACCTGGGCCGCATCATCCGGGAGAAGCTCGCCGGCTCCGACGACGAGATGGACCGGCCCGTCCTCGACCTCACCTGGGACTACCCCACGGAGGGCGACCTCGCCGAGCCCGACGCCGAAGCCGTCCTCGCCGAGATCAACGGGTACGACGGCGAGGGGGACCCGGTCTCCTCCTACACGCAGCTCAAGGACGACGGGTCGACCTCGTGCGGCTGCTGGATCTACGCGGGCTGCCGCGCGGACGGCGTCAACCAGACGGCCCGCCGCAAGCCCGGCCGCGACCAGAACTGGGTCGCGCCCGAGTGGGGCTGGGCGTGGCCGATGAACCGCCGCATCCTCTACAACCGGGCGTCCGCCGACCCGGACGGCAACCCGTGGAGCGAACGCAAGGCGCTCGTCTGGTGGGACCCGGGCGAGGGCCGGTGGACGGGCCACGACGTGCCGGACTTCTCCGCCGACAAGGCACCGGACCACCTGCCGGAGCACGGCTCGACCGGCCCCGCCGCGCTCGCGGGCAACGACCCGTTCATCATGCAGGCCGACGGCAAGGCGTGGCTGTTCGCCCCGACGGGCCTCATCGACGGGCCCCTGCCGGCGCACTACGAGCCGCAGGAGTCGCCGTTCGCGAACCCGCTGTACGCCCGGCAGCACAACCCCGTCCGGGACGTGCTGCGGCCGCACCCGGCGAACCGGTACCAGCCGAGCGGCGGCGAGCCGGGCGCCGACGTGTTCCCGTACGTGGTGACGACGTACCGCCTCACCGAGCACCACACGGCGGGCGGCATGTCGCGGTGGCAGCCCTACCTGGCCGAGCTCCAGCCGGAGTTCTTCTGCGAGGTCTCGCCGGAGCTGGCCGCCGAGCGGAACCTGCTGCACGGCGGCTGGGCGACGATCGTGAACGGCCGCAGCGCCGTCGAGGCGCGGGTCCTCGTCACCGAGCGGATGAAGCCCCTCGTCGTCGACGGGCGGCCCCTGCACCAGATCGGCCTCCCCTACCACTGGGGCCCGAACGGCTACAGCACCGGCGACGCCGCGAACGAGCTGCTGCACCTCTCGCTGGACCCGAACACCCACATCCAGGAGACGAAGGCCCTCGCCTGCGACATCCGGCCCGGCCGCCGCCCGCGCGGCGCCGCGCTCCTCGACTTCGTCCGCGACTACCAGCGCCGCGCGGGCATCACGGACGAGACGGGCACCGGGATCTAGGGGGCCGGCGCGGGGCGGCCGGGCGGCGGGTTCAGCGGACGACGACCGCACGGCCGGCGGCGGGGACCAGCTCCCCGACGACCGGGTGGCCCGGGACCTCGCCGGCGACGAGGAGGCCGCCGGAGGTCTGCGCGTCCGCCAGCAGCAGGCGGGTCTCCTCGCCGGCGGCGCCGAAGTCGGTGTGCGGCGCGACCCAATCGAGGTTGCGGCGGGTGCCGCCGCTGACGAACCCGTCCCGGACGGCCTCCCGCGCGCCGTCCAGGTACGGGACGGCCGCCGCGTCGACGACGGCGGTGACGCCGGACGCGCGGGCGAGCTTGTACAGGTGCCCGAGGAGGCCGAAGCCGGTGACGTCCGTGGCGCAGCGGGCGCCCGCGGCGAGCGCGGCGGCGGACGCGTCCCGGTTCAGCTCCGCCATCGCCGCGACGGCCTGCGGGAACACCGCGCCGGTCGCCTTGTGCCGGTTGTTGAGGACGCCGACGCCCAGCGGCTTGGTGAGGGTGAGCGGCAGCCCGGGGGCGCCGGTGTCGTTGCGCAGCAGCCGGTCCGGGTCGGCGACGCCCGTCACGGCCATCCCGTACTTGGGCTCGGGGTCGTCGACGCTGTGCCCGCCGCCGACGTGGCAGCCCGCGAGCGCCGCCGTGTCGAGGCCGCCGCGCAGCACCTCCCGCGCGACGTCGAACGGCAGGACGTCGCGGGGCCAGGCCAGCAGGTTGACGGCGACGAGCGGGCGGCCGCCGACGGCGTACACGTCCGAGAGGGCGTTCGCGGCGGCGATGCGCCCCCAGTCGTACGGGTCGTCCACGACGGGGGTGAAGAAGTCGGCGGTGGCGACGACCGCGTCCGGGGAGCCGGGCATCCGGACGACGGCGGCGTCGTCGCCGGTGTCGAGCCCGACGAGCAGCTCCCCGTTCGGGTCCCGGGGCGCGGCGGTCAGCCCCGCGACGACGTCCTCCAGCTCGCCGGGCGGGATCTTGCAGGCGCAGCCGCCGCCGTGCGCGTACTGCGTGAGGCGTTCGGCGGTGGCGGTCATGGTGCCCCCTCGGGGTCGCGGCAGCGTCGGTGCAGGTCGTCCACGCGGATCGTGTACCCGCGGGCGTCGAGGTGCTCCAGCAGCGGGACGGCCGTGCGGCGGGTGGTGCCGAGCGCGCGGCGGGCCTCGCTGAGGGTGAACGGCCCGTCGAGCTCGGCGAGCCGGGCGGCGGCGCGGGCGTCGTCGCCGGGCAGCAGGACGAGCCCGTCGCCGATCCTGAGCAGGGCGCCCGCGGCGGCGGCCGCGGCGAGCAGCCGCGGGGTGAGGCCGAGTTCGGCGAGCCGGTGCGCGTCGGGCGCGCGGAACGGGGCCGCGGCGAGGTCGCGGCGGACCGCGTCCACGGCGGCGCGGACGTGCGGCGGCAGTTCGGGGGGCTTGGCGTAGAGGCGGCCGTCGCGGTGCAGCAGCCCGTCCGCGAGGGCGTCGACGAGCGCGCGGTCGGGCAGGCCGAGGGCGCGGCGGGCGGCGTCGGCGGGCAGTCCGGGATCGGCGGGTTCGCGGCGGGCGTGGTCCGCGACGGCGGCGGCGAGGCGGCGCCGCAGGCCGGCCCAGTGCCCGGGGTCGGCGAGCCAGTCGCCGGCGACGGGCTCGCCCGGCGCCGGGACGCCCATGGCGACCAGGTCCGCGCGCCGCACCAGCCCGCGGCGGCGCAGTTCGGCGGCGGCGTCCGGCCGTCCGGTGAGCCCGTCCAGTTCCCGGGCGCGGGCGGCGGCCGCGCCGCGCCGCGCGAACGGGGGCGGGCGGACGTCCAGGACCGTGATCCCGGCCGCGACCCGGTGCCGCCCGGGGTCGCGCAGCAGCGCGGTGTCGCCGACGCGCAGCGGCAGCGCCCGCCGCAGTTTCAGCCGCGCGGTGTCGGCGCCGAGCGGCCGGACGTGCACCGGCACGGCCGCCGATCCGGCGTGCAGCGTGAGCCGGGACGGCAGGTCGGCGGCCGGGTCGCCGCGCAGCCGCACGTCGACGACGTCCGCGGTGAGCCACCGGTCCGGGGCGAGCAGCGCCTCGCCGCGCCCGATCGCGCCGCCGCCGTGCAGGTTGACGGCGACGCGCGCGACGGCGCCGACCTCGCCCCGGTCCTCCTTGAGGGTCTGCAGGCCCCGCACCCGGAACGTGCCGCCGCCGGGCGCGGCGAGCCGGTCGCCGACGCGGACCGTCCCGGCGCCGAGGGTGCCGGTCACGACCGTCCCCCGGCCGCGCACGGTGAACACCCGGTCGGTCCACAGCCGCACGTCGGCGTCCCGGTCGGGCGCCGGGAGCCCCGCGGCGAGGCGGCCGAGCGCGGCCCGCAGCGCGTCCAGCCCGGCGCCGGTGGCGCCGCTGACCTCGACGGCCTCGACCCGCCCGAGGGACGTCGCGGCGACGCGGGCGAGCGCGTCCTCGCGGGTGCGCCGGACGGTCGCGGCGTCGGCGAGGTCGCAGCGGGTGACGGCGAGCAGCGCGTGCCGCACGCCGAGCGCGTCCAGCACGGCGAGGTGCTCGGCCGACTGCCGCTGCCAGCCCTGGTCGGCGGCGACGACGAACAGCACCGCCGGCACCGGCCCGACGCCCGCGAGCATGGTCGTGACGAGCCGCTCGTGCCCCGGCACGTCGACGAACGCGATCGCGGCGCCGTCCGGCGCCTCCGTCCACACGAACCCCAGCTCGATCGTCAGGCCGCGGCGCCGCTCTTCCTCGAGCCGGTCGGGCTCCATGCCGGTGAGCGCCCGCAGCAGCGTCGACTTCCCGTGGTCGACGTGCCCCGCGGTGGCGACGACGTGCATCAGCGGGCCGCCTCCCGGACGGCGCGGGCGAGGGCGGCGTCGTCCTCCGGCGGGACGGCGCGCAGGTCGAGCAGGCAGCGGCCGTTCTCGACGCGGCCCATTACCGCCGGGTCGCCGCGGCGCAGGAGGGCGGCGCAGGGCGCGGGGAGGGACACGGCGGCGCTGGGGAGCGCGACGCCGGGCGCGCCGCCGCCGCCGACCGCGGCCTCGCTGGCGACGGCGGCGGCGTCGATTCCGTGCTCGGTCAGCTCCGCGGCGAGCTTCTCGGCGCGTTCGCGCAGCTCGGACGGGTCCGCGTGCAGGGCCCGCGCGGTGGGGGCGGCGGGGCCGCGCAGGGTGGCCTCGAGCGCCGCGAGGGTCATCTTGCCGACGCGCAGCGCGCGGGCGAGGGGGTGCCGGGCGAGCGTGCGGACGAGGTCCGCGCGGCCGAGGACGATGCCGCACTGCGGGCCGCCGAGGAGCTTGTCGCCGCTCGCGGTGACGAGGCCCGCGCCCGCGGCGAGGGCCGTCTGCGCGTCCGGTTCGTCCGGGAGGAGGGGTTCGGGGGCGAGCAGCCCGGAGCCGATGTCGGCGACGACGGGCACGCCGAGGCCGGCCAGCTCGGCGATGCCGGCCGCGCGGGTGAAGCCGGTGATCCGGAAGTTCGATGGGTGGATCTTGAGGATGAAGCCGGTGCCGGGGCCGACGGCCCGCGCGTAGTCGTCCGGGGACGTGCGGTTCGTGGTGCCGACCTCGCGGAGCCGGGCGCCGGTCGCGGCGAGGAGGTCGGGGATGCGGAAGCCGTCGCCGATCTCGACCAGCTCGCCGCGGCTGACGATGATCTCGCGGGTGCCGGCGAGGGCGGTGGCGGCGAGGACGAGCGCGGCGGCGCCGTTGCCGACGACGTGCGCGGCCTCGGCGGCGGGCACGCGCCCGGCCAGCGCGTCGAGCGCGCCGCGGCCGCGGCGGGCGCGGGCGCCGGTGGCGAGGTCGAGTTCGACGTCGGTGACGCCGGAGGCGGCGGCGACGGCGTCCCGGGCGGCCCGCGAGAGGGGCGCGCGGCCGAGGTTGGTGTGCAGCAGCACTCCGGTCGCGTTGATCACCGGGCGGAGCGCGGACGCGGTCGGCGGCAGCGCCGCGGCGGCCTCGTCGGCGACCGCGGCGGGCGGGATCTCGCCCGCGCGGGCGCGCGCCTGGGCGGCGGCGACCGCCTCTTTCACGGGTCCGCGGCCGAGGCGCCGGGCGGCCTCGGCGAGCCGCGGGTCGGCGAGCACGGCGTCCGTCCGGGGGACGCGCCGCCGCCCGTCCTGGTCGTGCCGCATACGGGGGTCCTCCTTCACCGGCCGGTGCTCTACCCGCGATCTTGACCGGCAAACGGCAACGGATATGCCGCCACTTTCTGTGCAATCCATCCAAAAATGGGCGGTGGCGGGTTTCCGCGCCGTGAAAAACGCTCGCCCCGGGAGCAAAGCGCGGCGAGTGTTGTCATCGCGGTGAGTGTCGCGCGCGACACGCTCTGCCTAGCCTGGCGGCCCGGGTTTGTGCTCACGGAGGTGCCCCTGTGACCGAGCTAGCCGACCGGCCCGCCGCCGACGATCTGTCGGACCAGCCCTGGCGCGACATCCCCCGCGAGGAGGCCGACTGGATCCGCCCCCACCTGCCCGCGCTGGGCGACGCGATGGTCGAGGGCGTCCTGCGGCACGTCCCCGAGTACGCGCGCCTCGAAGACCCCGTCTACGTGGAGGTCGTCCGAAAGACGATCGCGCGGGGCATGGAGCACTTCGTGCGGCTCATCGCCGACCCCGACGCGTCGTGGAAGGAGCTGCACCAGCTCTATTTCGACATCGGCTACGGCGAGGCCGTGGAAGGGCGCGGGCTGGAGCACTTCCAGAACGCGCTGCGGGTCGCGTCGCGGACGGCCTGGCGGTACCTGGCGCGGGAGGCCGACCGGCTGAAGAAGCACCGGGACCTCGCCATCCGGCTGACCGAGGCGAACTTCGCGTACCTCGACCTGCTCGCGTCCGCCGCCGCCCAGGGGTACGCGCGGGCGCGGGAGAAGGCGGCGGGCGAGCGGGAGCAGCGGCGGGCGCGGCTGCTGGGGCTGCTGCTGTCGGACCCGCCCGCCCCGCGCGACGTGCTCGTCGAGCAGGCCGCCCTGGCCGGCTGGCCGCTGCCCGAGCGGATCGCGGTGATCGTCCTCGACACCCGTCCCGGCCACGGCGGCGAGGGCCCGCGCGGGCTGCCGCCCGCCCTGCTGTCCGGGCTGGACCGGGGCCGCACCTGCCTGGTGGTGCCCGACCCGGACCGGCCCGGCGGCATCGACCGGCTCACCGCGCCGCTGCGGGACTGGACGGGCGCGGCGGGGCCCTCGGTGCCGCTCGAGCAGGCCGGGGTGTCGCTGCACTGGGCGCACCGGACGCTCGACCTCGCCCCGGACTGCCCGAAGGCGCGGGGCGGCGGCCTGCTGCACGCCGACCGGCACCTGCCGGAACTGCTGCTGCAGGAGGGCCGGACGCTCGCCGAGGCGGCCGCCCGGCGCCGCCTCGCGCCGCTCGCCGACGCCGGGCCGCACCGCGGCGCCCGGCTCGCGCGGACCCTCCTCGAATGCCTCAAGCACGGGTTCAACGCGACCGACGCCGCGGACGCCCTGCGCGTGCACCCCCAGACCGTCCGGTACCGGATGGCGCAGCTCCACGAGATGTTCGACTTCGACATCGAGGACCCGGAGCTGCGCCTGGAGCTGATGCTCCTGCTCCCCGTCTGGCTGCTGGACGCCGACGGGGAGCGGCCCTGAGCGGACGTGCGGGACGGGTCAGCCGGTCTCCTCAGCCGGCCTCCTCAGCCGGCCTCCTCAGCCGGCCTCCTCAGCCGGTCTCCGTGCGCGGCAGCGCCCCCTCCAGGTACGCCCGCCGGCACGCGGCGCGGGCGATCTTGCCGCTGCTGGTGCGGAGCAGCCCGCCCGGCTCGATCAGGACGAAGTCGTGCACCCGCAGGTCGTGGTCCCTCTTCACGGCCGCCCGGACGGCCCGCCCGACCTCCTCGGCGTCCAGCAGGGCGATCGGGACGCGCCGGTTCCGCTCGGCGATCACCACGAGGCCCTCGGTGTCGCCGGTGTCGACCGCGACCGCGCACGTGTACTCGCTCCGGATCGCCTTGTGCGCGTTCGACACCGTGTACTCGACGTCCTGCGG
Organism: Actinomadura sp. WAC 06369; assembly: GCF_003947565.1. Classification (NCBI taxonomy): domain Bacteria; kingdom Bacillati; phylum Actinomycetota; class Actinomycetes; order Streptosporangiales; family Thermomonosporaceae; genus Actinomadura; species Actinomadura sp. WAC 06369. Next base: position 42,060 of record NZ_QHJN01000044.1, read on the forward strand.
GTAGTGGTTGCGGCCGTCGACGATGACGAGGTCCTTGATGCGGCCGGTGACGTACAGCTCGCCGCCGTGCCGGACGCCGAGGTCCCCGGTCCGCAGCCACGGGCCGCGCGGCACGTCCCCGACCGTGCCCGACAGCTCCGCCTGGAACGTCTCCCTCGTCGCCTCGGGACGCCCCCAGTAGCCCGCGGCGACGTTCGGTCCGTGCACCCAGATCTCGCCGACCGTCCCGTCCGGCTGCCGCACGCCGGTCTCGGGGTCCGCGATCACCACGAGCTGGCCGTAGGACGTGCCGCAGGCGAGCAGCTGGATCGCGCCGGCCGCGTCCGCGGCGCACGGGTCGGCGGTGCCCCTGCGCAGCGCCTCGTGGTCGAACGCGGTGCGCGTCGGCTCCTGGAACCGGGACGACGCCGACACGTACACGGTCGCCTCCGCGAGGCCGTAGGCGCACACCTGCGCCTCCTTGCGCAGCCCGCAGTCCTTGAACGCCTCGTAGAAGCCGGTGAGGGTGCTCTCCCGGATCGGCTCCGCGCCGTTCATGAACACCTGCACGCCGCTGAGGTCCAGCGACGCCTTCTCCTCCTCGGTGACCTGCGCGGTGAGGTACTCGTAGGCGAAGTTGGGGCCGCCGGTGAACGCGTGGTCCTGCCCGCTCAGCAGCTCCAGCCAGCGGACCGGCCGCATGATGAACGCGACCGGGTCCATGATCACGCCCGGGTTCCCGTACACCAGCGGCAGCGCGACCGTCGTCACCAGGCCCATGTCGTGGAACACCGGGAGCCAGTTCACGCCGGTCGACTCGCGCGGGACGCCCTCGAACGCGCGCCACAGCTGCTCGGCGTTCGTCGCGAAGTTCCCGTGCGTGATGATCACCCCGGCCGGGGTGCGGGTCGAGCCGGACGTGTACTGCAGGTAGGCGACGTCGTCGGGGTCGATCGGCTCGGGCGTCCAGTCGGGCGACGCGTCGATCTCGTCGGCGACGACGATCTCCGCGGGGCGCACGCCGTCGCCGTCCAGGAACGTCCGGACGGCCGGCAGCGCGGCGCTCGTGGTGACGACGACGTCGGGCTCGGCGTCGGCGTAGACGGCGCGGAGCCGGTCGCCGTGGCCGGGCAGGTCCGGGGAGAACAGCGGGACGCCGATGACCCGCGCGTACATCGCGCCGAGGAACCCCGCGACGTAGTGGTGGTCCTGCGGGGCGAGGAGGGCGACGCGGCGTCCGGGCTCGGCGGCGCGGCGGATCGCGGCGGCGAGCGCGCGCGCCCGCCGGTCGAGCTCGCCCCAGGTGAGGTCGGTGGCGACGCCGTCCGGGTCGGACATGTAGTCCATGAACGTGTAGGCGCGGTCGTCGGGGAAGTCCTTGGCGAACCGGGCGAGCCGCTCGATCAGCGGCGTCCGGTCGAGGGCGGGAAGGTCGCTCATGGTGGGCTCCTGGGGTCACGGGGAACGCGGATTCACGGGGAGACGCGGTGCGGTGGACGCACGGTCACGGGGGCACGCGCGGTCACGGGGGCACGCACGGTCACGGGGGCACGCGCGGTCACGGGGGCACGCGCGGTCACGGGGAGACGCGGCGGGCGGCGAGGCGCTCCTGGTCGGGCCAGCGGACGTCCCAGACCCAGCCGAGCCGCTCGAAGACCCAGATCACGCGGGCGCTGATGTCGATCTGGCCCTTCAGCACGCCGTGCCGCGCGCACGTCGGGTCGGCGTGGTGCAGGTTGTGCCAGGACTCGCCGAACGACGGGATCGCCAGCCACCACACGTTGCGGGCTTTGTCGCGGGTCTTGAAGTCCGTCCTGCCGAACACGTGGCAGATGGAGTTGATGGAGAAGGTGATGTGGTCGCCGGCGAACACGCGCAGCAGCCCGGCCCAGAACGTCGCCGTGACCGCGCCGTGCCACGACCAGGTGAGAAGCCCCCCGAGCGCGAACGGCACCGCGAACGTCGACAGCACGATGAGCGCGTACACGGGGTCGAGCGACAGGAACCGGATGTCCTTGTCTTTCAGCAGGTCGGGGCAGTACTTGCTGCGGGACGTCCGGTCCTTGCTGAACAGCCAGCCCATGTGCGCGTGGTAGAGGCCCTTGGTGAGCCCCCACACGCCCGGCCCGTACAGCCACGGCGAATGCGGGTCGCCCTCCCGGTCGGCGTACTTGTGGTGGCGCCGGTGGTCGGCGACCCACCGGACCACCGACCCCTGCATCGCCTGCCCGCCCAGGATCGCGAGCGCGATCCGCAGCCACCGCTTCGCCTTGAACCCGCCGTGCGTGAAGTGCCGGTGGTACCCGACCGTCACGCCGATCGCGTTCAGCGGGTAGAGGAAGGCGAAGATCGCGACGTCCGTCCAGCCGATCCCCCAGCCCCACAGGAACGGGATCGCGCCCAGGACCCCGGCGATCGGCCCGATCACGAACACCGCGATCGCGATCCGCTCCGGCCACGGGACCGTTCCGGACAGGTCCGGCTGCGGGGTTCTGCTTCCGGCTTCGGCGACATCCGCTGTCATCTCGATGCTCTCCTTGAACTGGATGGATCCCCGGAGACCGGGCCGCGGTCCGTCCGGCGGCCCGGCCTCCGGGACGATCAGCAGTCGCCCTCGGCGGGCTTGCCCTCGAAGCGGTCGTCCAGGAAGTTCGTCACGTCCCCGGCGGCGCCCCAGTCGGTCGTCAGGTGCTCGGTCGGGTAGGTGTTCTTCCAGGTCGTGTTGACGCCGGCGGCGCAGTAGCGCCGCCGCGTGGCGTCCTCCGTCTCGTGCGGGATGATCTCTTCGAACCAGCCGCGGTACTGGAACACCGGGAAGCCGATCTCGTACCGGGCGCCCGAGCCGGGCCCGCCGATGTCCTCGCCGAGCCGCTGCCGGTCGACGATCTCGCCCCACGTCGTCCCGCCGGGGCCGCGCAGCGCGTAGATCTCGTCGAGCGACAGGCCGTCGGTGGTGAAGTCCTCGACCCGCGCGCCCAGGAACACCGCGAGCGTCCCGAACAGGCAGTGGGACCCGACGTCCCGGACCGCCTTCTCGCCCTTCTCGTTCATCAGCCCGGTGAACGGCATCTGCGGGTACGCGGCGTTCAGGCCGACGAGCGCGTCCGCGAGGAACCCGGCGAACAGGCTCCCGTTCAGCGCCTTCGCGGTCACCTTCAGGTCGCCGGGGACGCCGCCGGCGGCGGCGCCCGCGACGTCCAGCTCGGGCGCGTAGGACGACGCGAGCTGCGCGGCCCACAGCGACGCGGCCCCGCCCTCGGAGTAGCCGGAGATGCCGACCTTCCCGTCGGCCGGCGGCCCGCCGGGGATCCGCCGCGACGCCCGCACGATGTCCAGCAGCGCGTGCCCGGCGTTCGCGCCGACCATGTACGTGTGGACCTGCCCGTCGAGGTAGCCGACGCCGTCCGTCGCGGCGACCGCGTGCCCCTCCTTGAGGAACAGCGCGAGGTTCCCGCCCTCGTACATGTCGACGTACCGGCCCGCGAGCTGCTTGGAGAACGCGCACTGCGGCCCGGAGCCGAGGGTGCCGGGGTTGAACGCGACCGTCGGACGCGGACCGCCCTTCGTCCACTCGGCCTTGGGCACCGCGACCGTCCCGGTGACGACGTTCCTGCTTCCCTCGGCGTCCGTCGAGACGTAGCGGACCTTCCACGCCTTCATCGGGATGTCGCCGGGGATGTTCGTCAGCACCGCCTCCCGGCACGCGAGCAGGTCGCCCGCGTTCCCCTGGACGGCCGCGGGCGGTGCGGCGTAGATCTCCTCGTCGGTGGCGGTGCACCCGGCCGGCGCGGCGGCGGCGGGCACCGCGGCCGCGCCGGGCACCGCCGTCGCGGCCGCGCCGAGCACCGCCGCGGCGAACAGGGTCCGTAGTCGCATCCTCGCTCCAGGGGGTGGGCCGGGAAGACGGATGCAGCCGACTGTGTCCCACGCGGCGCGCGAGGAAAATGAAGTCCTCTCATATGGTCGGGCGCCGCTCTTAGCAACGGACTCAACAAACCGGGAGCGCTCCCCCGCGACACCCGGCGGCGACTCCGGTCTCCCGAGTCTTCTAACGTCGGTGTAATGAGCGAAGCCCTCCGACACTCCGATACCACCTCCGACCGGCGCCCCCGGCTGGTCAGTCGGCACCTGGCGCTGGTGTTCGCGGCCACGCTGACCTCCCTCACCGGCTTCTTCCTGCTGATGTCGGTCGTGCCGATGTACGCGCGGGCCGGCGGCGCGGGCGAGGTCGGCGCGGGGCTGGCGACCGGGACGCTGATGCTGACGACGGTGCTCGCCGAGCTGGTGCTGCCCCGGCTGATCCGGCGGTTCGGGCACCGGGCGGTGCTCGCGGTCGGGCTCGTGCTGCTCGGGGCGCCGCCGCTGGTGCTGCCCGCCTCGGACGGCATGCCGCTGATCGTCGCGGTGAGCCTGGTGCGGGGGCTCGGCTTCGCGGTCGCGGTGGTGGTGACGGGCGCGATGGCGGCGGCGCTCGTCCCGCCGGAGCGGCGCGGCGAGGGCCTCGGGCTGTACGGGATCATGACGGGCGTGCCGTCGGTGCTGGCGCTGCCGCTCGGGGTGTGGCTCGCGGACCGGATCGGGTACGCGCCGGTGTTCGCCGCGGGCGCGGTGCTCTCGCTGGCCGCGCTGGCCGTGCTGCCCGGCCTTCCCGGCCGGACGGGGACGGGCGGGGCGGACGAACCCGCGTTCGGCATCGCGGCCGGGCTGCGCTCGGCGGTGCTGGTGCTCCCCGCGCTCGCGTTCGGCGCGACGTCGATGGCGTCGGGCGTCCTCGTCACGTTCCTGCCCGCGGTCACCGGCCTCGCGGCGGGGGCGCTGCTGGTGCAGGCGGGCACGACGGTGTTGGCCCGCTGGTGGGCCGGGCGCGCCGGGGACCGGCACGGGGCCGGGCGGCTGCTCGCGCCGGCGGTCGCGCTCGCCGGGGCGGGCATCGCGCTGCTGGTGCTCGCGCCGCACCCGGCCGCGGTGTTCGCCGCCATGGTGCTGTTCGGCGCCGGGTTCGGCGTGGCGCAGAACGCGAGCCTGGCGATGATGTACGAGCGGGTGCCGCTGTCGGGTTACGGGACGGTGAGCGCCATCTGGAACATCGGCTTCGACGGGGGCATGGGGGTCGGCGGCGCGGCGTTCGGGGTCGCCGCCGACCGGGCGGGCCACGAAGCCGCGTTCGCCATGACCGCCGTGCTGATCTTCCTGGCGCTGCCGCTGGCGCGGCGGCGCCGCTGATCAGCCGCGGCGGGGCCGTTCGCGCGACGGCGCCGGCCGGCCGGGGGCGGGCCGGTCGGGGCCCGGCTGGTCGGGGCCCGGCTCGCGGCGGCGCTCGTGCAGGTCGGGGTCGGACGCGCGGACGACCGGGCGCTCGGCGCGCGGGGTCTCGGCGCGGGGCTCGTCGGGCTCCTCGGGCAGGAGGCCGGACGTCTCGAGGTACTCGCGCCCGCGCGGGGTGATCTCCCAGGAGTTGCGGCGCCACTCCTTGCGCTTCCAGACGACGCCGGCCGACAGCAGCCGGCGGCCGACGCGGCTGATCTCGGTCTCGTCGGTGCCGAGCTCGGCGGCGAGCTGCTGGTTGGACATGCCGCGGCGGCGGCAGACGGCGACGAGGAAGCGGGCCGCGTGCCCGTCGGGCTGCAGGGCGAGCTGCAGGCCGGACGGCAGCCGGCGCAGCGCCCAGTGCACGACGTCGATCATGCCGAGGATGCGGCCGCGCTGCTCGCGCTGCGCGCCGTCGAGCGCGTCGACGTCGAGATAGTGCCGGTGCAGCCACTGCAGACCGTCTTGCACCTCGACGAGCGCGGGCTCGTCGGCGGTGAGCGACGCGTCGGTGATCAGCATGCCGAGCGCACTGAAGTGCCCGTCGCTGATGACCTTGGCGTGCTCCATGGTCTCGATGAGTCGCCGAACCTCGTTGCGGCGGTCGCGCGCGCGACCGGCCGGCGGGGAGGTCGGCTCTGCCCTCAGGTTCACGGCTGCTCCCGGGTCGACGAAGTGGCCGTACCCCTCAAGGGTCAGCCCGTGCCAAGTGATTGTCAAGTGAAGAGTGTATCCGATGCCACGGAAGGAGGGTGCCCCTCCGGTTAGCATCGAGTTACCGCCAGATGTCGCCGCTCGTTGATTTCCCCCGGAGGGTGCTCATGCAGGATCAGTTGGGGGCTCCCGCCTACCCGGCCGCACCAGCTGATCTCTTCGTCAGGCTCTACGACTCGGTGTCCGACGACGTTTTCGAGGACTGGACGGCCACCCGCTGGTACGACGATCCCGAGGTGCGGGCCGCGGCGGAGGCCGTCGCCGAGACCGTCCTCGAGGACGGGGGGCTCGACCCGGACGAGACCGCGCGGATCGTCCGCGAGCAGGGCGACCGCGGACGGTTCGCGCTGCTGCTCGGGCTGGACGCCGCGCTCGCGCACGCCAGCCCGTACTCGCCGTACTACGACGCGCCCGCGCTCGCCGGGACGCTCGTGACCTACCTGACCGAGGGGCGGTTCAACGGGCCGGAGACGGAGGGCGCGCTGCTCCCCCGCTGCGCCTTTCCCGGACGGCCGCGCGGGCGGCGCACGAAAGCCGAGTTCTTCGGCGTGCACCGCGTCCCGAAGGCCGAGTGGGACCGGATCGACCACACGATCCTGCCGTCGGTGCACGACCCGCACTTCAGCCGGGACGAACCGGTCGCCGTGGGCTGCGCCCCGGTGCTGGAGACGTTCGACGACGTGGAGATCGCGTTCGAGGAGAAGCACGGGATGACCGTGTACCGGCTGCGCCCGATGGACACCGCCGGGATCCGCAGCCGGATCAAGACGATCATCCGGCGGCTGGACGAGTCGGGCGCGCGGCTCGCGGTGATGCCGGAGTCGTCGCTGTCGGACTCGCTGCTGGAGCACTGGAAGGAGGTCGCGTTCGACACGGCCGGGCGCGACCGGGAGCGGCATCCGCTGCGGTTCCTGCTGGTCGGCACCGGCCCGCTCGGCGACGAGGACCCGCCGCCGAACCGGGCGGTGCTGATCGACCGGTGGACCGGCCGGGAACTGCTCGTCCAGGACAAGCTGTCCGGGTTCACGCTGGACGCGGCGCAGATGCGGCTGTGGCGGCTGCCGGACGCGCCGGCGGACGGGACGGCCGACGAGTACTCGCGGCCGGGGTCGCGGATCAGCGTGCTCGACTCGTCGCTCGGCCGGCTGGCGGTGCTGATCTGCGAGGACCTCGGCCGCTCGATCGGGTGGGAGCGGGAGCTGCTGTCCTGCGGCGTCTCGCACCTGCTCGTGCCGATCTTCTCCAAGCCGATCCTGCCGTTCCGGTGGGAGCAGCAGGGCGCCGAGCGGCAGGTCATCGGCCTCGGCACCTGGGTGACGGTGGCGAACAGCCTCGCGGTCGGCGACGCGATCCCGGACGAGGAGATGCCCGGCCCCCGGTACACGTGCCTGGTGGCGGGCCCGGCGAGCCTCGACCGCTCCGCCTACGCGACCGAGCTCCAGTTCGGCGCGGCCGGGACGGGCGCCGAGCTGGGGCGGCTGCGCACGTCGGCGCTGCCCCGGGTGCTGCCGGGCGCCGCGTACGACGCGTGGCACGGCCACTGGCCGGACGGGAAGTGACCGCGCGGAACCCGGGCGAACGGAACCCGGGCGAACGGGGCGCGGACGAGCGGGGCGCGGGCGTCCGGGCCGCGGGCGTCACTCGACGGTGAACGGGGCCACGGCCGGGCCGGACGGGGTGAGGACCGTCAGCGGCCCGGTCGCCCCGGGCGGGACGGTCGTGCGGACGCGCGTGTCCGTGACGTCGGCGACCGGCGCCTCGGCGGCGCCGAACCGCGCCGCCGAGGCCGACGCGAGGCCCGTCCCGTGCACGGTGACGGACGCGCCGACGGGGGCGGACGCGGGCTCCACCGAGGCGATCGCGGGCCCCAGGGCCTGGTCGCGGCCCGCCGGGGCGGGCGCGAGCAGGGCCGCGAACACGCCGCGCAGCTTCTCGGCCGTCTCCCGGGAGAACAGCCCGACGAGCGCGGCGATCGCGGTGACGCCGTAGGGGTTGATGTCGGTCGCGGCGCCGGTGGGCGACGTCAGCCCGCCGCGCAGCACGAGGTAGACGACGAGCCCGAGCAGCGCCCCGACGAGCGGGAGCGTCAGGTACATCATCAGCCAGCTCCGGCGGAGGGCGCGGTTGCCGACGTACCAGTACAGCGAGCGGAGCGCGTGGACGACCGCGCCGAGCGCCCCGGCGGCCAGCACGACGACGAACAGGCACGTCTCCCGGGACACGCGGGGCGACCAGCCGAACAGGTGCACGGTCGTGTCGCGCGCGGGGAGCTGCGTCCGTCCGTCCGGGGAGACCTCCGGGGCGGGGGGCCACACCTGCACGAGGACGACCAGGAGCGCGGCCGTGAGCAGGAGCAGGGCGGCCGACGCGGCGACGATGTCGCGGGTGCGGGCGTACCGGGCGCCGGACGACGACTCCGACGACGCAGAATCGGACGACGCGGACGCGGACGACGACTGGGCCACGAGGCTCCTTTCCGCCGGGGGGCTCGGCGGCATATCGCGCGGGGGGAGATCGGCGTTTCGCCCCACCTGGCACACCGGTCCCAGCGCTTCGCGGGCGGCCGGATCGGACGGGTCCGGCCCCTTTCCCGTCTCGCATTCCGGACGTACGATTCCCGAACCGCTTTCTAGTGACGGGAACGCGCGCCATGACAGCAGCAGCTCCCCACCCGGCAGTCCCCCACCC
>NZ_QHJN01000424.1:0-272 GCF_003947565.1 Actinomadura sp. WAC 06369
GGTTAAGGCTCTTCTGTCAACGACATCAATACCGCCCTCACACAACTACAGAGAGTTGAGACTCCAAAGCAAATGACCAAACAGCCTTAATTGTATCTTTCATAATTTTGTCATACTCCATCTCTAACTTCTCATGAACTACGAAGGAATGATAAACGGCTAATAAATGAAATGATCCCAGAAGCGTGGAGATTGCAACAAAGTAATTCTGCTGGCTAAGAATGAACCTTGCATCATACAAGTAAATTTGTGCTCACAAATGTGCTATCTTC
>NZ_QHJN01000426.1:0-614 GCF_003947565.1 Actinomadura sp. WAC 06369
CTCCCCGAGGCATATCGCAGGCTCCCACGTCCTTCATCGGCTCCTGATGCCAAGGCATCCACCGTATGCCCTTAAAAACTTGAACACACAAAACGATCAAAACAAATCGCAGATAAACAACAACACCCAAGAAACCAGGCCCGAAAGGCCCGCCTCCTCAAGCATCGTCATCTACCAGAGATGCTCGCGTCCACTGTGTAGTTCTCAAAAAACAACCGGGCCCACCAGGCCGCAACCCCGTGAAGAGTTACGGGACCTGGTCCCGCAGTCCGAAGAAACGTGCCCGTTTCCTCAGGACCCAACAGCGTGTCCAGTCCACCACCCGCCCGATACCGCCGTTCCCACTCCCCGAAGGGCGGTACTAGCCGGTTCACACGAGCGGTGAACTGAGTAGCCAGTGCTCCACATCTATGAGCAGCCACCTGACGAACATTCGCCGTCAACAGCGGCCACCGACCATCGCACCCCACCGAAGCGGGATCAACGACGGCCAGTTGATGCTCCTTAGAAAGGAGGTGATCCAGCCGCACCTTCCGGTACGGCTACCTTGTTACGACTTCGTCCCAATCGCCGGCCCCACCTTCGACCGCTCCCCCCACAAGGGTTGGGCCACG
>NZ_QHJN01000427.1:0-588 GCF_003947565.1 Actinomadura sp. WAC 06369
GTCTGGTTGCCGACTCCCCGAGGCATATCGCAGGCTCCCACGTCCTTCATCGGCTCCTGATGCCAAGGCATCCACCGTATGCCCTTAAAAACTTGAACACACAAAACGATCAAAACAAATCGCAGATGAGATCAAAAAGCAATCGAGTCCCGATCTCACCAGAGATGCTCGCGTCCACTGTGTAGTTCTCAAAAAACAACCGGGTCCACCAGGCCGCACCCCTGAGGGGTAGCGGGACCTGGTCCCGCAGTCCGAAGAAACGTGCCCGTTTCCTCAGGACCCAACAGCGTGTCCAGTCCACCACCCGCCCGAGACCGCCGTTCCCACTCCCCGAAGGGCGGTACGAGCCGGTCACACGAGCGGTGAACTGAGTAGCCAGTGCTCCACATCTATGAGCAGCCACCTGACGAACATTCGCCGTCAACAGTAGCCACCGACCGAGGTCCCTCAACGAGGCGACCCGGCCAGTTGATGCTCCTTAGAAAGGAGGTGATCCAGCCGCACCTTCCGGTACGGCTACCTTGTTACGACTTCGTCCCAATCGCCGGCCCCACCTTCGACCGCTCCCCCCACAAGGGTTGGGCCACG
>NZ_QHJN01000428.1:0-584 GCF_003947565.1 Actinomadura sp. WAC 06369
CTCCCCGAGGCATATCGCAGGCTCCCACGTCCTTCATCGGCTCCTGATGCCAAGGCATCCACCGTATGCCCTTAAAAACTTGAACACACAAAACGATCAAAACAAATCGCAGATAAACAACAACACCTAAGAAACCAGACCCCGAAAGGCCCGCCTCCTCAAGCATCGTCATCTACCAGAGATGCTCGCGTCCACTGTGTAGTTCTCAAAAAACAACCGGGTCCACCAGGCCGCAACCCTGAGGGGTTACGGGGACCGGTCCCGCAGTCCGAAGAAACGTGCCCGTTTCCTCAGGACCCAACAGCGTGTCCAACCTGCCGACCGCCCGGAGCTCGTCGTTCCCACTCCCCACCGCAAGGGTGAGGCGGTACTTGCCGAGCCGCACAGCCGGCAGGCTGAGTAGCCAGTGCTCCACATCTATGAGCAGCCACCTGACGAACATTCGCCGTCAACAGCGGCCACCGACCGAGGTCCCTCAACGAGGCGACCCGGCCAGTTGATGCTCCTTAGAAAGGAGGTGATCCAGCCGCACCTTCCGGTACGGCTACCTTGTTACGACTTCGTCCCAATCGCCGGCCCCACCT
>NZ_QHJN01000429.1:0-526 GCF_003947565.1 Actinomadura sp. WAC 06369
GAGCCGATCGCGATCGTGGGGATGGGCTGCAGGTATCCGGGCGGCGTGACCGGGCCCGACCAGTTCTGGGACCTGCTCGCGTCCGGGACCGATGCGATGGGCGGTTTCCCCACCGACCGCGGCTGGGACGCCTTCGAGGACGAGTTCGGCAGGGGCCAGTCGTATCGGCGGATGGGCGGGTTCGTTTACGACGCGGCCGACTTCGATGCGAGCTTCTTCGGAATCAGTCCGCGTGAGGCGTTGGCGATGGACCCGCAGCAGCGTCTGCTGCTGGAGACGTCGTGGGAGGCGATCGAGCGGGCGGGGATCGATCCGAAGTCGCTGCACGGGTCGTCGACCGGAGTGTTCGTTGGAGCGAACACCTCGGGCTACAACTCCGCCCTGCCGCCTGATGACAAGAGCCTTGATGGTTATCGGTTGATCGGGACGGTGTCGGCGGTCGCGTCGGGCCGAATCTCGTATTGCCTGGGTTTGACGGGCCCGGCGGTGACGGTGGATACGGCGTGTTCGTCGTCGTTGGTGGCGT
>NZ_QHJN01000430.1:0-522 GCF_003947565.1 Actinomadura sp. WAC 06369
GTTGCGGGTTTGGAGCTGGCCGGCCGGTGGGGCGGTCTGGTGGATCTGCCGACGCAGTTGGACGGGCGTGCCGCAGGCCGTTTGGCGGGGGTTCTGGCGTCCGGTGGCGAGGACCAGGTCGCGGTGCGTCCGGGCGGTGTGGTGGCGCGTCGTCTGGTGCGTGCGGGGCGGGCGGTTGCGGGGAGGGTGTGGTGTCCGTCGGGTTCGGTGCTGGTGACGGGCGGAACCAGCGGTGTGGGTGCGATCACCGGCCGGTGGGTCGCGGATCGTGGTGCGTCGCGGGTGGTTTTGTCGAGCCGGTCGGGCCCGGGCGCGGCAGGTGTGGCCGAGCTGGCGGAGTCGATCGCGGGTGCGGGCACTGCGGTGGAGGTGGTGGCGTGCGATATCGCCGACCGTGCTGCGGTCGAGGATCTGGTCGGGTGGATCGACGGTTCGGGTCCGGGGTTGTCGTCGGTGGTTCACGCGGCGGGTGTCGGAAGCGGTGTTGCGGTCGAGGACTTGCAGCCGGCCGATCTGGCGGGG
>NZ_QHJN01000431.1:0-499 GCF_003947565.1 Actinomadura sp. WAC 06369
AGCACGTTCGCCGCGACGAGCCCGTTCTGCCCCGCCCCGACGACGACCGCGTCCGGCATCTTCATCGCCTCCCGCCACCCACCCTAGGGGCGGGCTCCCGCGGGACCGCGCGTCACCTCAGGTCGAGGCGGGCGAGGAGGCGCAGCGCGCCGGGCGACACGCGCGCCAGCAGCCGGGCGGCGTGCGCCTCGGCCGTGACGGGGACGACGGCGCGGTCCTCCCGGACGGCGGCGACGATCCGCTCCGCGACGCCCTCGGGCGCGAAGCCGCGCAGCGCGTAGGCGCGCGTCGCCCGGTCGCGCCCGTCCGCCTCGCCGGCCTCGTCGCGGCCGACGAACCGGGCCCGCCCGGTGATCCCGGAGTCGACGATGCCGGGGCAGATCGCGCTGACCCCGATGCCCGCGCCCTTCAGCTCCGCGCGCAGGCACTCCGACAGCATCAGCACCGCCGCCTTGCTCGTCGCGTACGCGGGCAGGGTGCGGGACGGGGCGAACGCGGC
>NZ_QHJN01000432.1:0-486 GCF_003947565.1 Actinomadura sp. WAC 06369
CATCGCGACGAGGGAGGACGAGCACGCGGTGTCGATCGTGACGGCCGGGCCCTCGAACCCGAACACGTACGCCACCCGGCCGGACGCCACGCTGGAGGCCGCCGCCGTGCTCGCGTAGCCCTCCATGTCCGCCGCGTCCGCGCCCATCCCGTAGCCCTGGCTGGACACGCCGGTGAACACGCCGACGTCGGTGCCCTTCAGGGAGGCCGGGTCGACGCCGACGCGTTCCAGCGCCTCCCACGAGGTCTCCAGCAGGAGCCGCTGCTGCGGGTCCATCGCGAGCGCCTCGCGCGGCGAGATCCCGAAGAACTGCGCGTCGAACAGCCCGGCGCCGCGCAGGAAGCCGCCCTGACCGGTGGAGGAGGTGCCGGGACGGTCGGGGTCGGGGTCGAACAGGTTGTCCAGGTCCCAGCCCCGGTCGTCGGGGAAGGGCGTCATGCCTTCGCGGCCCTCGGCGACCATGCGCCACAGGTCCTCGGGGCCGGT
>NZ_QHJN01000433.1:0-461 GCF_003947565.1 Actinomadura sp. WAC 06369
TCGTGCCCGTCCGCAAGAAGGGCAAACTGCCCGCGCGGACGCACGCCGCCACCTATGATCTCGAGTACGGGACGGAGACGATCGAGATCCACGCGGACGCCTTCGAGTCCGGCGACCGCGTCCTGATCGTCGACGACGTCCTGGCCACCGGCGGGACGGCCCGCGCCGCCGCCGACCTCGTCCGGCGCTGCGGCGGCGAGGTGGTCGGGCTCTCCGTCCTGCTGGAGCTGTCGTTCCTGCACGGGCGCGACAAGGTCGGGAATCTCGACGTCCACTCGCTGGTTACCGTCTAACACGGAACCGGCGCCGGATACACTGGCGCAATCGAGCCCGGTGGGGACGGGCGCTCACCCGCGGGGCGGACGGCATGCGGCGCCCGCACGGACCCGAGGAGGCTGAGTGCCCGGTGAGGCGGCATCGACCGGCGCGGTGAGCGAGGCCGCGGAGAAACCCGCGACCGG
>NZ_QHJN01000434.1:0-456 GCF_003947565.1 Actinomadura sp. WAC 06369
GGCCGCGCGGGCGCGGCCGTCGAGGGCGAAGTCGTCGCAGACGAGCGGGAGGTCGTTGGCGACGAGGTGCTCGAACTGGCGGCGGCGGGACGTGATGAGGTCGTTCACGATCGGGAGGGCCTCGTCGCGGCCGCAGTCGAAGAAGTGCTGGACGGCGAGCAGGCCGTTGTTCAGCTCGCCCTCGTACTCGATCTCCTTCTGGTACGAGAAGACGTCGTTCATCAGGCAGGCGACGTCCATCGCGGAGACGTCGATCTCGCGGAGGGTGCGGGTGCGGAACACCTCGGCGGGGATCTCGGCGGAGTGCTCGATGCGGGAGAGCGCCATCGTCATCTCGGAGCCGAACGTGTGGCGGCGCATCTCGACGTAGTCGACGGGGTCGGGGACGCGGCCCTGGAGGTGGTTGTTCAGCTCCCACACCCAGCTCTCGACCATGTGCTCGACGGAGGCGCGGAA
>NZ_QHJN01000045.1:0-50689 GCF_003947565.1 Actinomadura sp. WAC 06369
TGAGCCAGGATCAAACTCTCCATTAAGGTCTTACCGACCCTTCGGGGGCGAACCCGAAGAGCCAAACCTTGGAAACAATCCCGGCAATGCACCACTCGGGTGCTTGCCTCAAAGAAATCCCCAGCCTTACATCCCCTGACGGGGGTGCAGGGCCTCGGGGGTGATCCGGCCTGCCGGCCGAATCGTTAAAGGCACTGGCTTTTAACACGCTGTTGAGTTCTCAAGAAACGGACACCCACCGCGCTCGACCGGCTTTCGCTGGTCTCGCCCCGGGGCGACTGTTCTTACTTTATCGGTTCCGGCCGGCTTGTCAATTTCCGGCTTTTCCCGATGCCTTTCAGGTTCCGCTTGCGCGGTTCCTTCCGGGCGGTGGTGCTATTTCATCAGATCCGGCCGGTTTGTCAAAATCGGCTGTTTCCGACCCACCGACGGACCCCGGGCACGGCGAAGCCGCTCCGGCGGAGTCTGATGGTGGTTTCCCCGGTCGGCCGGCCGCCGCTCGGGCGTCCTGCATCCGTAAGGGGACGAGGGGTTAACTTACGCGGTCGGGTCGGCGGCGTCAAATCGGCGCGCGGGGCTCCGCCGGGCCGGGCCGACCGTGCCTGAACTGTGTTGAGGGGGGCGTTTACCTGCTGAAGGGGAACCAGGCATGCTTGTTGACCATCTACTTGATGGAAACCCAGCCCACAGGGAAGGAACCACATGAGCTACTACCCGCCACCCGCCCCCGGTGGTCCCGGTTCGTACGGCGTCCCGCCGGCGCCGCCGCCGAACCACCTGGTGTGGGCCATCCTGACGACGCTGTTCTGCTGCCTCCCGGCCGGAGTCGTGTCGATCGTGTTCGCCGCGCAGGTCAACGGCAAGTGGAACAGCGGTGACCACGCGGGTGCCATCGCGGCTTCCAAGAACGCCAAGACGTGGGCGATCGTGTCGGCGATCGTGGGCGTGGTCGTCGGCGTCATCTACTTCATCTTCAGCGTCGCGCTCGCCAGCAGCAGCACGACGTACTGACGGATGACCCGGGAGCATCGGCTCGCCCCGCCTCGGCGGGGCGGGCCCTCGCCCGATCGCGACGGCGCGTCCCGCGGCCTGACCGCGGCGGCGCGCCGTCTGCTCTCCCCCCTGGGCGTCGCGGTACTGGCCGTCGCGGCGACCGGGTACGTCGCCGCGGTCGACCCGAACGAGCAGGGGCACTACCCGACATGCCCGTTCCTGGCGCTGACCGGCTACCAGTGCCCCGGCTGCGGGGCGCTGCGCACGGTGCACGCCGTGGCGCACGGGCAGCTCGGCGAGGCCGTCGCGCTGAACGTGTTCACGGTGACGATGCTGCCCGTCCTGCTGTTCTTCTGGGTGCGCTGGGCCGTCGCGCGGGCCCGGGACCGCCCCACCCGGACGAAGGCGGCGGACCCGCGGCTGATCTGGGCTTTCTTCGCCGTCGTCATGGTCTTCTGGGTGGTGCGCAACCTCCCGTTCGGCGCCGCGCTCGCCGCCTGACAGAGCTGTTCGCGCGGCAGGCGGACGCGGCCTGCAGAACCGGGAGGCAACGCCGTCGGGCGTCCCTGGCGGAGGCGTGCGGCCGCGTGCCGGCGCCGGCCTCGATGGACGGCGGCACGCTGGACGAGCGGGTCGCCGGGATGTCGGGGAAGGGCGAGGTGGCGCGTTCCGACGAGGCGTCTCTCGCGGCGTTCGGGGCGGACCCGCTGAGCTCGTCGTCGCGGACTCCGTCCGCCGAGGCGGGGCGCGCAGGGGCGGACGCTCGCGGCGTTCTGGGAATAGGCCCTGCGGGTCCGTGCGGCCGCCGTCCCGCCGCCCGGCGCGCGGGCGGGCGGGCGGACTTCCGGCCTCGGTGTCCGGCCCGCGGCGGGCGCCGCGGGCCGGAGCGGCCGGGTCAGCTCGCGGGGGCCTTCTCCGCGCCGTTCTCGGGCGGGGACGTGCGGGCGAACACGTTGAACACGAGGTTGAGGACGATCGCGGAGATCGCGCCGAGGGTGATGCCGCTGTTGAGGATCGCGGAGACCTCGCGGGGCATCTGCGCGAAGACCTCGGGCGCGGCGGCGGGGAGCAGGGCGAGCGCGATGCTGACGGCGACGACGAGGGCGTTGCGCTCCTGCCGCAGGTCGACCTTGGAGAGGGTCTGGATGCCGACGACGCCGACCATGCCGAACATCGCGACGGCCGCGCCGCCGAGGACGTCCGGCGGGATGGACGCGACGTAGCCGGCGGCCTTCGGGAACAGTCCGAGCACCATCATGATCAGGCCGGCGGCGACGACCACGAAGCGGCTGCGGACGCCGGTGAGGCGCACGAGGCCGACGTTCTGCGCGAAGCAGGTGTAGGGGAAGGCGTTCAGGACGCCGCCGAGGAAGGTGGACACGCCGTCGGCGCGGAGCGCGCGGGTGATGTCCTCGTCGCCGACCTCCTTGCCGACGATCTCGCCGGTGGCCTTGGCGTCGCCGACGGTCTCCACGACGGTGACCATCATCACCAGCAGCATCGCGATGATCGCGCCGATGTGGAAGGTGGGCATCCCGTAGTGGAAGGGGGTGGTGACGCCGACCCAGTCGGCCTGGCCGACCTGGTCGAAGGTGGTGTCGCCGAGCGCCCAGGAGACGAGGGTGCCGCCGACGAGGCCGAGCAGGACCGCGATGCTGCTGAGGAACGGTCGGTGCATCCGGTAGACGGCGAGGATGAACAGCAGGGTGCCGCCCGCGTACATGAGGTGCTTCCAGCTGCCGAAGTCGTCGGCGCCCGCGCCGCCCGCGGCGTCCTTCAGCGCGTTCGGCAGCAGGATCAGGCCCATGATCGTCAGGACGGTGCCGGTGACGAGGGGCGGGAAGAACCGCAGGAGGCGGCCGAGGAACGGCGCGGCGATCAGCGTGACGAGGCCGGCGGTGATGGTGGCGCCGTAGATGGCGAGGAGCCCGGCGGTGGCGTTCTCCGCGCCCTGCCCGATGGCGATCATGGGGGCGACGGCGGTGAAGGTGACGCCCTGCACGATGGGCAGCCGGACGCCGACGCGCCAGAAGCCGAGCGCCTGGATGATCGAGGCGATGCCGCAGGTGAACAGGTCGGCGTTGATGAGGTAGACGAGCTGCTCGTCGGACAGTCCGATCTGCCCGGCGACGAGGATGGGGACGATGACCGCGCCGGCGTAGAAGGCGAGGACGTGCTGGAACCCGTAGAGGGCGAGCTTGGGGACGGGGAGAACCTCGTCGACGGGATGCCTGCGCGGTCCTGCTTCGGACATGCGTGTGTCGCCTTCCGGGGTCGGTGAGGTGGGCGCCCGCGGTGACCTGTGCGGATGCGCCGATTCCGACGGCCGAACATACCGGCCCGGACCGGTTCGTCCCGTAACCGCCCCCGGTGGGCGCCGGGGGCGGTGCGCGCGTCAGGCGGGGTCGGTGAAGGCGGGCGGGCGCTTCTCGAAGTAGGCCCGGACGGCCTCGGCCTGGTTCGGCGTTCCGCGCAGGGCGCCGAGTTCGCGGGACTCCTCGAGGAACTGGCCGGCGAGGTCGCGGTCGGCGGCGCGGTTGAGCAGCCGTTTCGCGGCGCGGACGGCGTCGGGGCTGTTCGCGGCGATCTCGCGGGCGAGGTCGGTGGCGGCGGCGTGCGGGTCGTCGGCGGTGCGGGTGGCGAGGCCGATGCGGACGGCGTCCGTCCCGCTGACCGTGCGGCCGGTGAAGGTGAGCTCCTTGGCGGTGTCCTCGCCGACGAGCCGGATGAGCGCGGCGGTGCCGGTCATGTCGGGCACCAGTCCCCAGCGGATCTCCAGGACGGACATCTTCGTGTCGGGGGCGACGATGCGCAGGTCGGCGCCCAGCGCGATCTGGAGTCCGCCGCCGAGCGCGTGGCCGTGGACGGCGGCGATGACGGGCTGGGGCAGTTCCCGCCAGGTGTGGACGGCCTGCTGGCCGAGGTTGGTGATGCGGCCGGGCGCGCGGTCGGTGATGTCGGACGATCGGGCGGAGCCGGCGGACGCGCGCTCGGCCATCGCGGCGAACGCGGCGAAGTCGAGGCCGGCGCAGAAGGCGCGGCCCTCGCCGGACAGGACCACGGCCCGGACGGACGGGTCGGCGGCCAGGGCGTCGCCGGTCGCGGCGAGCGCCTCGAAGGTGGGCAGGTCGAGGGCGTTGAGCTTGTCGGGGCGGTTGAGCCGCACGTCGGCGACCCCGTCGTGGACTTTCACGGTGACGCGTTCGGTCATGCCGTTCATCCCTCCTGCGAGACGTCTCCGGAGATCATTCCAGGCGGTCGCGGAGCCAGGCGAGGGCGACCTCGCCCTGGGCGCGCTGGAAGGCGCGGAGGGCGGGCAGGCCGGGCGGCGGCGGCTGGAGGCCGCCGTGCACGAAGAACCCGGCGACCGCGGCGAGGACGGCGGTGACGGCGCGGTCGTCGGCGGACGCGGCGAGCGGGTGGGCGGCGAAGGCGTCCGCGGGCGGCGGGCCGCCTTGGAGGCGGACGCTCGGCAGCATCGCGAGGAGGTCGAACCAGGGGGCGGACAGGCACGCCCAGGGCCAGTCGACGACGACCACCCGGCCGGGGGTGAGCAGGATGTTGTCGGCGCGGACGTCGGCGTGCGCGAGGGTGTCGCCGGCGGCGGCCGCCTCCCAGGACTCCTCGAGTTCGGCGAGTTCGGGGAGGCGGGCGCGGGCCCACGGGTCGAGCCCGTCGGGCCCGCCGGCGCCGGCGGGCCCGGCGGCGAGGAGCCGCCAGCCCCGGAAGGCCGGGCCGAAGCGCTCGGCGACGGTGGGCGCGTCGATGGGCGCGGGCGTCATCGCGGCGGCGAGGTCGCCGAGGGCGGCGAGGACGCGGGCGAGTTCGGTGTCGTCCCAGGGTTCGCGGGGCGGGGCGCCGTCGATGTCCTCGAAGACGAGGGTGACCCAGCCGTCCCGGTCGAAGGAGCCGAGCAGCCGCGGGGCGGGCGCGGACCGGGGCAGCGCGGCGGCGACCCGGGCCTCCGCGCGGTGGATGCCGGGCGAGTCGGGGTTGAGTTCGGCGCCGACGGACTTGACGAACGCGCGGCGTCCGTCGTCGAGCCGGAGGCGGGCGGCGACGCCGGGCGAGTATCCGCCGGGCTGCGTGGTCGCCTCGGCGACGCGGGCGCCGAGCAGGGTTTCGACGTCGGCGCGGACGTGGTCGGGCGTCTTCTCCCAGGGCAGGCGGGTCATGACGGCATTGTGTCGCGCGGCGGTCAGGTGACGGGGACGATTTCGGCGCGGGCGAGCCGTCCGTCGCGGATGTCGAGGATGCCGAGGGTGCCGTGGGGCTGGCGGCGCCGGTCGGTGGGCGAGCCGGGGTTGAAGATGCGGACGCCGTCGCCGGTCTCGTCGAGCGGGATGTGGGAGTGGCCGAAGACGACGAGGTCGGCGCCGGGGAACCAGCGGCGCATGCGGGCGGTGCGGCCGCGTTTCTGGCCGCTGTCGTGGACCATCGCGACGGCGAGTCCGCCGAGGTCGAGTTCGAGCCGTTCCGGGGCGCCCCAGGCGGCGACGTCCGGCCGGTCGTTGTTGCCGAGGACGGCGTGGACGGGCGCGTACTGCGCGAGTTCGTCGAGGACGGGCGCGATGCAGACGTCGCCCGCGTGCAGGATGACGTCGGCGCCCCGCAGGTGCTCGGCGACCCGCGGCGGGCACGACTTCCAGTACCGGGGCGCGTGGGTGTCGGAGACCACGACCGCTCGCACGGTTCCATTGTGTCACCGGGGGCTCGGTGATTTTGCGCCGGGGCGGTCCGGACCGCGGTGGGAAAGAACTGTAAGCGCGATGTCATTACGGTGCGCTGACCTGCGGGGTTAGGCTCGTGGTCCTCGCGCTCGCCGGGGCGGCCGATCGCCCCCGGCCGGCCCGCGGCGACCCGGTGCGCGAGGATCGGGGCGGCCGGGCGCCGCGGGCGGAAAGTCACTCCCTTGCACCGGCCCGGCGCCCGGCCGCCCGCCCCGCGCTATTCGGTGAGGTAGAGCTTCTGGTCGAAGACGCCGGAGCCGGGGGCGCTCTCGCCGCGGGCGACGGCGGTGCCGGTGCCGGTGCCGTCGGACGGGCAGAGGAAGTCGCTGCCGGGCTTCTTCACGAGGGTGATGTCGGTCGCCTCGCCTTGGGCGTCGTCGACGCCGGGGAGCGGGCGGTTGGGGTTGTCGCGGTTGTAGACGTCGAAGGACAGGCCGTCCTCGCCGCCGGTCTGGAAGCCGTAGTTGCAGGTGCGGACGCGGCCGAGGAACTCGCCCTGGAGGCTGAAGGTCAGGTCGCCGTCGATGGCGAGGGTGCCGTCGCGTCCGCCGGGGACGGGGTCGTGGGCGACTCGGCCGCTGTTCGCGGGGATTTCGCCGATGTCGGTGGGCGGGGAGCTGAGGCCGTTGGACGTCGTGCACGCGCCGATGGACGCGGACGTCAGCGCGCCGGCGCCCGCGGCTTCGACGGTGCCGCGCAGTTCGGCGCCGTCGCAGGTGCCGGTGACGGTGACGCCGAGGAACACGACGGAGAATTCGAGCGGCCCGACGGTGGACACCTGGAAGGCGCCCGAATAGGGCGCGCCGGTGGCGGTGCCGGCGCGGACGGTGGTGGTGGCGGCGGCCGCGGGGCCGGCCGCGAGGACCGCGGCGGCGGACGCCGCGATCAGGGGAGCGGTGATTCTGCCGAGAGCTTTCACGGGGTGGTCACTCCTCGGTGAGGCGTTCTGCTTCCGCGCACGGCGCGGCGCCGTGCGCGGCCCCCTCGCGCGGCACGGGGGGCGCCGTGGCCGCGCGGATTACAGATCGTTTCTACCTCGGTGATCCCGTGCTGAAAAGAGCGTCGGACATTTATTTTGACATTCTGCATTCCATTGATAAATGCCTGTTAATGATCACTCAATTGACGGTGGATAAAGCGTTCCAATGCACCTGCCCGGCTCCCCGGCCTCGCGTCGGCGGGGCCGCCGTCAGCGGCGCTGCGGGACGCCCCGGACGTCGGGGTTCGCGCAGTGGACGAGGGGTTCGCCGCGCAGGTGGCGGGCGACGTCCCGGGCGACGATGCGGGCGGCGTTGGCGGCGGTCTGCTTGCTGGCGCCCGCCAGGTGCGGGGTGACGATGATGTTCGGGGTGGTCAGCAGGCGGGAGCCGGCGGGGACGGGCTCCTCGGGGAAGACGTCGAACGCGGCGGCGAACAGGTGGCCGGACTCGACGGCGTCGCAGACGGCCTCGTAGTCGAGGAGGGAGCCGCGCGCGCAGTTGACGATGATGGAGCCGGGGGCCATCGCGGCGATCTCCCGGGCGCCGATCATCCCGGTGGTCTGCGGGGTCGCGCGGGCGTGCAGGGAGAGGATCTGCGCGCGCGCCAGCAGTTCCTCGAGGGTGACGAGCTCCGCGATGCCGGCGAGGTCGTCCAGGCCGTCCAGGTACGGGTCGTGGACGAGGACGCGGGCGCCGAGCGCGGCGAGCGCCCGGGCGACGCGGCGTCCGACGGCGCCGCAGCCGACGAGGCCGACGGTGCTGCCGAGCAGCTCGATGCCGACGTCGTCGTAGCGGTAGTAGTCGCCGCGCCACCGGCCGCCGGTCAGGTCGACGTGGGTCTGCGGGATGCGGCGGACGGCGGCGAGGATCAGCGCGAGGGTGTGCTCGGCGGTCGCGTCGGCGTTGCGTCCGGGCGCGTAGCAGACGGCGACGCCGTGCTCGGTGGCGGCGTCCAGGTTGGCGTTGACGGGCCCGCCCCGGGTGATGCAGAACAGCCGCAGGTCGGGGGCGTTCTCGAGGATCCGGCGGGTGAGCGGGGCCATCTGGGTGACGCAGACCTCGGCGCCGCGCAGCGCCTCGATGAGCTGGTCCTCGGTACCGGACGCCTCGTCGACCTCGGCGACCCGGCCGAACGGCTCGACGGGCCACGGCAGGGTCAGCTCGGCGAACTCGAGGTCCGCGGCGGGCCCGCCGCCGGGGCCGTCCGCCGTCTCGGCGCGGAGCGCGTCGACGAGGAGGCGGTTGAGGACGAAGTGGTCACCGGCCGCGAGGACGCGGGTCGTCATTGCTTGCTCCAGGGAACGAGCGATCGTTCGATCGCGGTGTTGAACTCCAGGAGGGCGGCGTCGCCGTCCCGGAGCCGTATCTCGGTCAGGGCGCAGTTGCCCAGCGACGGGAACCGCCGCCGGTAGTCCTTGAGGGGGACGCCCAGCAGCGCGCAGAGCGCGAGCCGGATCGCCGTCGAGTGCGCGACGACGAGGACGCGGCCGCCGGTGTGGGCGGACGCGGCGTCGTGCAGGGCGGCGGTGAAGCGGGCCGCGGCGCGGGCCGGGTCCTCCCCGCCGGGCAGGTGCCCGGCGACGGGGTCGGCGAGGAAGGCGCGCAGGGCGTCGGGGAACTTGCGGTCCATGTCGTCGCGGGTGAGGCCCTCGCCCTCGCCGAAGTCGAGCTCGCGGAGCCGGGCGTCCACCCGGACGTCCGTGCCGAGCGCGGCCGCGGAGGCGGCGGCGGTCAGCCGGGCGCGGGACAGGTCGGACGACCACACGGCGTCGGGCCGCGCGAGGAGCGCCCACGCGGCGAGCAGCCGGGCCTGGTCGCGGCCCCGGGCGGTCAGCGCGACGTCGCTGCTCCCGGCGTAGCGGTTCTCCGCGTGCCATTCGGTCTCGCCGTGGCGGACGAGGACGATGCGGGTCATCGGCGTGCACCTTTCATGCCGGTCATGCCGGTTCTTTCCCGAGCGCGGTCGGCGGTGGCCGCCGGCAGCCAGCCGCGGCGTTCGAGTTCGCCGACGAGCCGCAGGTAGGCGTCGTCGAAGCGGCCGGCGCGGTCGGGGCGGGGGTCGACGACGGTGCGGACGGCGACCATGCGGGCGGCGACCTCGGCGACCGGGCGGCCCGGGGACGCGGCGAGGACGGCGGCGCCGAGGGCCGACTCGGACCGGCGGGGCAGCACGACGGGCCGTCCGAGCACGTCGGCGCGCAGCTGCACCCAGTAGGGGCTGCGGGCCGCTCCCCCGGTGAGGGTGAGGTCGCCGCCGGTGGGGGCGCCGAGCAGGTCGAGGTGGTCGAAGCACAGCCGTTCGATGTAGGCGACGCCCTGCAGGACGGCGGCGTAGTCGTCGGCCTCGTCGCCGGTGCCGCCGAGCCGGAAGCCGCGCGCGTCCGGCGCGAGGAACGGGAAGCGCTCCCCGGCGGGGACGAGCGGGTAGGCGAGCGCCGCGGCGGGTTCGCGGTCCGCGGCGCGGCGGTCGAGGCCGGCGAGGTCGCGGCCGGCGAAGTCGCGGGTGAGGGCGCCGGCGCCGGTGCTGGACGCGCCGCCGGGCAGCCACCGGCCGTCGGGGGCCTTGTGCGAGTAGACGGCGCCGAACGGGTCGTGGACGGGGTGGTCGGTGACGCCCTTGAGGACGAGCGTGGTGCCGAGGACGGAGTTCCAGGAGCCGGGGGTGAGGCGGCCGGTGCCGAGCTGGGCGGCGCACCCGTCGGTGGCGCCGGCGACGACCGGGACGCCCTCGGGGATGCCGGTGGCGGCGGCCGCCGCGGCGCAGACGGTGCCGAGGGGCGTGCCGGACCGTTCCAGCGGCGGCAGCAGGCCGTCCGGGACGCCGAGCGCGTCGAGGACGTCCCCGGGCCAGCGCTCGGCGATCAGGTCGGCGCCGGTCTTCAGCGCGTTGGACAGGTCGGCGGCGACGGGGCGGCCGGTGAGGCGCCGGTTGACGAAGTCGGCCTGGTGGGCGAGGCGGGCGCCGTCCGGCGGGCGGGGCGTGTGCTCCAGCAGCCACAGCAGCTTCGGGAGCGCCCAGGCGGGCTGCATCCGCTGGTACCCGAGGCTCCGCCACAGGTCGGCGCCCGCCTCGTTGACGCGGTCGACGTGCGCGGCGGCGCGCGTGTCGTCGTACATGAGGGCCGGGGTCAGCGGGTTCCCGTCGCGGTCGGTGAGCAGGATCGTCCCGGACGTCGCGTCGACCGCGACGGCGCGGACGGCGCCGGACGGGACGTCCCGGAGCGCCTGCGCGCACGCGGCGGCGACGGCGTCCCACCAGTGCTCGGGGTCCTGCTCGTGGCGGGGCCCGTCGCGGCGCCCGGTCAGCTCGGCGCCGCCGGCGCCGATGACGGCCCCGGCGGCGGTGACGGCGAGGGCGCGCGCGCCCTGCGTGCCCAGGTCGATCCCGAGCCAGACGTCGTCGTTCACGAGTTCCTTTCTGCGGTGCGCGCCCGCGCGGACGCGAGGGTGGGCCACGCGGACGCCGTCGCGGCCCGGACGTCGAGGAAGTCGCGGTAGGCGGCGGCGTAGTGCGCGGCACGGGCGGGGTCGGGTTCGTGGACGTCGCCCGGACGGACGTGGGCGGCGGCCGCCGCGCCCGCGTCGGCGGCCCGCCCGGTGGCGAGCAGGCCCACGAGGAACGCTCCGCGGGCGCCCGCCTCCGTGTCGGCGGACCGGACGACGGGCACGCCGGTGGCGTCGGCGAGCATCGCCAGCCACACCGGGCTGGCGGACCCGCCGCCGCTCACCCGCAGCTCGGTCGGGCGCGTCCCGGCGGCGGCCAGGCAGTCGCGGACGACCAGGCTGAGGCCCTCGAGGACGGCGCGGGCGATGTCCGCGGCGGTGTGGTCGACGGTCAGGCCGTGCAGGCCGCCGCGCGCCGCCGGGTCGAGGAACGGGGCGCGCTCCCCCGCCGGCGACAGGTACGGCAGGAAGACCAGCCCGTGCGCGCCGGGCGGTGCGGCGGCGGCCAGTTCGGCGAGTTCGCGGGGGGCGCCGAGGCCGAGCAGACGGCACGCCCAGTCGACGACCTGGCCGCCGGCGAGCGTGGGGAACGCCCGCAGGAACCGGCCGGGCAGGCCCATCGCGACGGTCAGCCCGGACGGTTCGCCGGTCAGGTCGGGCTCCTCGACGACCGTCTCGGTGCACAGCGTCGTCCCGAGGATGGTGCACGCCCGTCCCGTCTCGACCGCGCCGGTCCCGATGGCGGTGGACGCGATGTCGTAGGGGGCGAGGACGACGGGGAGCCCGGCGGGCAGGCCGAGCGCGGCGGCGGCGTCCGGGGCGAGGGGCGCGGCGCGGTCGCCGTCGTCGCGCGGGTCCGGCAGCAGCGGCCGCGCCCACTCCATGCCGTAGCGGCGCAGGAGGTCGTCCGACGGGCGCCGGGTGCGGACGTCCATGAACGGGGCGGACGCGTCCGAGGCGTCCATCGCGATCTCGCCGGTGAGCCGGGAGAAGATCCATCCGCCGCAGGTGAGGACGGCGGCCGTGCGGGCGAGCCGGTCGGGGTCGTGTTCGCGCAGCCAGGCCAGGATCGCGTTCGGCAGGCCCGCGAAGGTCAGCGACCCGTTGACGCGGAACGCGTCCTCCAGCACCCCGGCCCGCGCCCATGCGGCGACGACCGGGGCGGCGCGGCCGTCGTTCCACAGGATCGCAGGGCCGGCCGGGTCGCCCGCGCGGTCGACCGGCCAGCAGCCGTCGCCCTGCGCGGTCAGCGCGAGGTAGTCGACCGCGCCCGGCAGCCGCGGGAGGATCTCGCGGACGGCGTCCGCGACCGCCCGCCACACCGATTCCATGTCCTGTTCGGCGTGCCCCGGGCGGGGGCGGCTCACCTCGGCGGGGCGCCGGGCGACGGCCAGTTCGGTGCCGTCGGCGGCGTACCCGACCGCTTTGATCATCGTGGTGCCAGCGTCGACGCAGACGACGGCCATCGCGTTCCTCCCTCAGGCCCGGCCGTGCGAGCGGCGGGACCGGCGGGCGGCCGAGTCCAGCGCGACCGCCAGCATCAGCACCGCGCCGGTGACCATGAACCGGTAGGACGAGTCGAGGTTCAGCAGCGTCAGCCCGTTCGAGATCGACTGGATGACGACGATGCCGAGCAGCGCGGCGAACGCGCCGCCGCGCCCGCCGAACAGGCTCGTCCCGCCGATGACGGCGGCGGCGATCGCGTTCAGGTTGACGTCGCCGGTGCCGCTGCTCTGGTTGGCGGCGGCGAGCCGCGACGCCGCCAGGACGCCGCCGAGCGCGGCGAGCGACGTGCACAGCACGAACGCCGACGTGTAGATCCGCTGGACGTCGATGCCCGCGCGGCGGGCCGCCTCGACGTTGCCGCCGACCGCGTACAGCGACTTGCCGTACTTGGTGCGGGACAGGGCGTAGTGCGCGGCCAGCACGAGGCCGAGGAAGAGGACGAACATCCAGCCGACGCCGCGGTCCCGGTTGAGGTACCAGACGGCGAGCCCGAGCCCGGCGAGCAGCGCGACGCTCCGCAGGATCAGCGTCCGCTCCCCGGTCGCGGGCAGGTCCGCCCGCCGCCGCTCGGCCGCGCGGAGGCGCCCCGTCCAGTAGAGGGCGGCGGCGCCCGCGGCGACCAGCGCGTACGCCAGCCACGGCGGGACGAACGCGAGCTGCGCGAACGTGACCGGCCAGGAGTCGAACGGCAGGTTGATCGAGCCGTTGGGGCCGAGGATCCACAGTTGCAGGCCGAGGAAGCCGAGCAGCCCGGCGAGCGAGATGACGAAGCTGGGCACGCCGAGCCGGTTGTAGACCTGCGCGTAGCACCAGCCGACGGCGGCGCCGAGCGCGACGGCGGCGAGGATCGCGACCCACGCGGGCATGCCCCGGTCGACGAACAGGACGGCGGTGACGGCGGCGGCGAGCCCGCTGATCGATCCGACCGACAGGTCGATCTGCCCGACCAGCAGCATGAACACGACGCCGAGCGCGATCACCCCGACGGGCACGCACTCCAGCAGCAGGTTCACGAGGTTCGCGCTGGACAGGAAGATCGGGTTGAGGATCTGCATCACCGTCCAGATGACGACGAGCCCGGCGACGACCGGCGCGACGCCGAGGTCGCCGCCGCGCAGCCGGGCGCCCGCGGCGGCGAGCCGGGCGCGCGGGCCGCCGCCGGGCGGCCCGGCCGGTGCGGGCGCCTTCGCGGGCGGGGCCGCGGCGGCGCCGCGGGTGGTGGTGTCACTCATCGTCGGTCCCCTCGTCTCCCGTCCCCGCGTTGCCCGTACCCCCGTCGCCCGTATCCCCGTCGCCCTTCCCCGCGGCGGCGGCGCGGGCGGCGGTGCGGCGCGCCACCACGTTGTCGCCGGCGCCGGTGATCGCGGCGACGAGCTCCTCGCCGGACGCGGTCCGGGCGTCGAACACGCCGTTGTTGCGGCCGAGGCGCAGCACCGCGACGGTGTCGGCGACGGCCCGCACGTCGGCCATGTTGTGGCTGATCATGATGACGCCGTGCCCGCGCTCGCGGAGCCGCTCGATGAGGTTCAGCACCTCGGCGGTCTGCGCGACGCCGAGCGCGGCGGTCGGCTCGTCCAGGATGATGATCTTCGGGTCGCCGAGCAGCGAGCGGGCGATCGCGACGGTCTGCCGCTGGCCGCCCGACAGCGCGGCGACCGGCACCTCCACCGCCGGGATCTTCGCGGACAGCTGCGCCAGCAGTTCCCGGGCCCGGACCTCCATCCGGACGTCGTCGAGGCGGAGCGCGCGCAGCTCGCGGCCGAGGAACAGGTTCTCGATGACGTTGAGGTTCTCGCACAGCGCCAGGTCCTGGAACACGGTGGCGATGCCGAGCTGCTGCGCGGCGGCGGGGGTGGGGACGGTCACCTCCCGCGACTCGAACGTGATCGTGCCCGCGTCCGGGCGGTGCACCCCGGACAGGACCTTCACGAGCGTGGACTTCCCGGCGCCGTTGTCGCCGACCAGGGCGACGACCTCGCCGGCGGAGACGTCCAGGGAGACGTCGGTGAGCGCGGCGACCGCGCCGAACGACTTGCTGATCCCGCGCAGCGACAGCAGGGGGCCCGCCGCGCCGGCGGCGGGGATGGGCGTTGGTGACATGGCGAACCTTCGAACGGGAGCGGCGGCCTACTGGATGCCGAGTTCGGCGCACTCGGCCTTGTACTCGGCGGTGCACGCCTCGGCGGCCTTCAGCGGCCCGCCCGGGCCGAAGAGGACCTCCTTGATGTTCTCCCGCGTGACGACGGTCGGGGTGAACAGCTCCGAGGGGGTGTCGAAGAGGGTGGTGTTGCCCTCGGGCGTCTTGCCCTGGACGAACGTGTGCGCGGCGACCGCGGCGGCCTCGGCCACCGTCTTGATCGGCTTGGAGATGGTGTTGTACTGGTCGCCCTTGATGATCCGCTGCGCGGCGGCGAGCTCGGCGTCGTTCCCGGTCACCGGGGGCACGTCCTCGCCCGCGGCCTTGAACGCGGCGATGGTGCCGCCGGCCGTCCCGTCGTTGGCGGCGACGACGCCCGCGATCTTCCCGCGGAACTTGCTGATCTGCCCGCTGACCCACTCCTGGGCCTTGCTGGGCTGCCAGCCGGGCGTGTCGTACTCGGCGAGCGGCTCGAACCCGGCGCCGTCGACCGAGCCGTGGATGCCCTTCTTGATGAGGCCCGCGGCGGCGTCGGTCGGCGAGCCGTTCACCTGGAGGATTCCGCCCTCGGCGTCCTCGGCCTCGAGGTGGTCGACGAGCGACTTGCCGATCATCGCGCCGATCTTCTCATTGTCGAACGAGACGTAGTAGTCGGACTTCGCCTTCGGGATCGGGCGGTCGTAGGCGATCACCTCGACGTCGCGGGACTGCGCCATCCGGACGATCGACGCGGCGGCGGCCGAGTCGACGGGGTCGATGACGATCACCGAGACGCCCTGGGCGAGCGCGGAGGTGGCCTGCTGCTGCTGCTTCGCCGCGTCGGAGTCGGCGTTCTGGTAGAGCACGGAGCAGCCGCCGCACAGCTCCTTCATCTTCGCCTTGAACAGCGGCGCGTCGTACAGCTCGTAGCGGGTCGAGGCGAGGTCCGGCATGAGGAACGCGATCTTCGCGTCGTCTCCGCCGCCGCCGGATCCGGAGTTCTGCGACGCGCAGCCGGCGGCGGGGGCGAGCACGGCCAGCGCCGCGCCGATCGCGGCGGCCGTCCTGCGGGGGGTGGTCTTCACTGGGGGTTCTCCTCGGTGCCACGCCCGTGATGAAGGGCGACTGAGCCGGGTGCGGCGGCCGTCCGGCCGGAACGATCGGGCCGCCGCGAGGAGAACGTAACATCAACAACGTTAGAAGTGTCAATACCAGAATGTTAATTAACACTCGCCTACGTGAATTTTGCGGCGGACCGTCGCAAAGGCGCAGGTCACAGCTCCATACCGGTCACGCGAAGACAGCGGCGGGCGAGCCCGCCGCGGGGCGGTGTTCACACCGCCGGCCGGCGGCGGTCACCGGCGGCGCGCCGCCACCTCGTAGCGCACGTTGTGCCGGTCGAGCTCGTCGAGCGCCTCCGCGGACGCGCCGTCGTCGACGATGACCCGCTCGAAGCCGCCGAGCGGCGCGACCCGGTGCAGCGCGGTCCGTCCCAGCTTCGTGTGGTCCACCAGCAGGACGGTGCGGACGGCGCTGCGCAGCATCGCGCGCTTCACCACCACCACGTGCTGCTCCTGGTGGCAGGCGTTGCCGTTGGAGATCGCCGAGGTCGACACGAAGCACAGGTCCACCTGCAGCGCCTCGATCGCCTCGACGCACGAGACGCCCATGAACGAGTTGTGCAGGGGGTCGTAGTCGCCGCCGAGCGCGATGAGCTTGAGGTCCTGCACGGGCGCCAGCAGGTTCAGCGCGTCCAGGAAGTTCGTGACGACCGTGAGCGGTCCGGCGTCCTGGAGCCGCCGCGCCACGGCGAGGGCCGTGGTGGAGTCGTCCAGCATGATCGCCATGCCGGGTTCGACGAGATCCATCGCCCGGTCGGCGACGGCCTCCTTCTCGTCGCGCTGCGCCCGGCCCCGGTACCCGACGCTGCTCTCGAAGACTCCGGAGCGCTGGGCGGTGACGCCGCCGCGGAACTTGCGGACGATCCCCTGCCGCTCGAGTTCGTCGAGGTCGCGGTGGATCGTCATCAGGCTGACCCCGAACCGCTCGGCGAACTCCGCGGCGGTGGCCGAGCCCTGCGCGAGCACGGTCTCGGCGATGGCGTCCTGCCGCTGGGAGGGGCCCCGCCGGGTGCGTTCGCTCATGCCGCTCCTCCGTCCGGACGCCGGGAGGTGCTCCGCGGCCTCGGATGACAGGGGAGTAGTTAACACTACGAGTGTTAACTACTCAAGACCCGTCTCGGAGGGCGTCAGCCCAGCTGGACGCCGAAGAACAGCGCGACGAGCGCGCCCACCGCGCCTAGGGCGCCCCACACCGCGAGACCCGCCTTGGACGTCGCCCGCGCGTGCAGGAACGCCGCGACGCCCGACAGCAGGACGAACGCCATCTTGACGTTCAGGGTCATCTGCGCCTCGTCGCTCATCTCGCCGGACGTCATGTTCCAGATCCCGGTGAGGACGAGCACGCCGAACGCGGGCCACGCGATCATGTTGAAGCGGCGCGCGGCGACCTTGGTGACGCCGTCGAAGCCGCGCAGCGCGGGGACGAGCGCGCCGAGCACGATCTGCCCGCCGACCCACACGGTCGCGGCGAGCACGTGCAGGAACAGCCGGACGTCGGCGAGCGTGACGCTGAGCACAGGGGCCTCCCGGGGCGAGGCGGCCGCGCCGGGTGCCGCGCGGCCGTTGACCTGGACGATCTTTCTCCGGGGAACGCTACCGCCCGCCCGCGCGGCGTCCCGTCCGGGGCCGGGTGTGGCGAGGCGCACAGGATAAATCGGACTTTTCAATTCCTATTTGACTCTAGGCTCTTGACCATGCACCTGACTCAGTCGACCGACCTGGGCCTGCGCGTCCTCATGTCGCTCGGCGCGGGGACCGACCGCCGGTCCGCCGCCGAGCTGGCCGACCGGCTGAGCGTGCCGCCGCAGCACATGGCGAAGATCGTGCAGCGGCTGCGACGGCACGGGTTCGTCGAGACGGCCCGGGGGCGCGGCGGCGGCGTCGTGCTCGCGCCCGGTGCCCGCGAGGCGACGGTCGGCGCGATCGTCCGGGCTCTGGAGGGCCCCGGCGAGGTCGTCGACTGCGACAGCCCGCCGTGCCCGCTGCGCGGGGGCTGCCGGCTGCGCGGCGTGCTGCGGGCGGCGCAGGAGGCGTTCCTGGCGTCGCTGGACGGCGTCCGCCTGCGCGACCTGGTGGCCGATCCGGCCGAACCCGTCCTGTTGTCACTGGCGCCTCCCGCCCCGCCCGTCCCGGACGCGGCGGGACCGCCCCCAGAGGAAGGCTGATGATGCTGTCGTCCGACCACGCCGAGACGGTCCGGGCCACGCTGCCCGCGGTCGCCGCCCACGGTGTCGAGATCACCGGCACGTTCTACGACGCGATGTTCGCCGCGCATCCGGAGCTGCGGAACCTGTTCAACCAGGGCAACCAGGCCAACGGCGAGCAGCGGCAGGCGCTCGCGGGCTCGGTGGCCGCGTTCGCCGAGCACCTGGTGACGCCCGACTCCGGCATCCCCTTCCAGCAGATCATGTCGCGCATCGCGCACAAGCACGCCTCGCTGGGCATCCGGCCGGAGCAGTACACGATCGTCGGGCGCCACCTGCTCGAGGCGGTGGCGGAGGTGCTCGGCGACGCGGTCACACCGGAGGTGCACGCGGCCTGGTCGGAGGTGTACTGGCTGTTCGCGACGCTGCTGATCGCCGAGGAGGCGCGGCTCTACCAGGAGGCGGCCTGCGACCCGGCGGCGCCGTACCGGACGTGGCGGGTCGTGGAGCGGCGGGACGAGGCGCGGGACGTGATCTCGCTCGTGCTGGCGCCCGCCGACGGCGGCCCCGCCCCCGCCCACCTGCCGGGCCAGTACGTGAGCGTCGCCGTCACCCTGCCGGACGGGCTGCGGCAGCCGCGCCAGTACACGCTCTCGCGCGCGACCGCCGACGGCACCGCGCAGATCACGCTCCGCCGGGTGCGCGGGACGGACGGCGCCCCCGACGGCGCCGTGTCGACGCACCTGTTCGAGCACGCGGTGCCGGGGACCGAGCTGGAGGTGTCGGCGCCGTTCGGCGACGTCGTCCTGCCGGACGAGCAGGACCCGCTCGTCCTGATCAGCGCGGGCATCGGCATCACCCCCGCCGCCGCGATGATCGACCGGCTCGCGGACGCCGGCACCGGCCGGCCCGTGCTGGCCGTCCACGCCGACCGCTCCCCCGGCGCGCACGCGCTGCGCGCGCAGATCGCGGACGCGGGCCGCAGGATCCCCGGGTTCCGGCAGGTCACCTGGTACGAGGAGCCCGGCGACGCCGCCGCCGACGCCGACGTCCGGGAGGGGCTGCTCGACGTCGCCGCGCTCGACCTGCCGCCGAAGGCCCGGGTGTTCATGTGCGGGCCGCTGCCGTTCCTGCGGGAGACGCGGCGCGGCCTGCTGGACGCGGGCGTCTCGGACGAGCGCGTCCACTACGAGGTGTTCGGTCCCGACCTCTGGATCCGCTGAGCCGGATCGGCACCTTGCGCTCCCATCCCCGGCGGGGTGGGAGCGCCCCCCGTCGCGGGAGCGGGCCGTCCCCGCACCGGGGCCGCCCGGGCCCGCCCCCGGAACGAAGGAAGATCTTCCCGGCGCGGCTGGAAACGACCGCCCCCCGCGGCGATACCGTTTCCGCAGGACGTGCAGGCACGGGGCGACCCGGAACGGGAGGCGGGACCGACATTGACTGCTCAGCGTGACCTGGCGGCGGCGTTGCGGCGGGCCGGGGTGTCCGGGGTGGACGACTCGGCGCTCGCCCGCGCGATGTACTCGTCCGACGCGTCCCTGTACCGGGTGCCGCCGCAGGTGGTGGTGACCCCCCGCGAGACCGGCGAGCTGCCTGCGGCGCTGGCGGTGTGCCGGGAGTTCGGGGTGCCGCTGACGATGCGCGGCGGCGGCACGTCGATCGCGGGCAACGCGGTCGGGCCGGGCGTCGTCGCGGACGTCTCCCGGCATCTGAACCGGGTGCTGGAGGTCGACCCGGACGCGGGGACGGCGCTGGTCGAACCCGGCATCGTCCAGGCGCGGCTGCACGAGATCGCGGGCGCGCACGGGCTGCGGTTCGGGCCGGACCCGTCGACGCGGACGCGGGCGACGCTGGGCGGGATGATCGGCAATAACGCGTGCGGGTCGCGCGCGCTGGGCTACGGCCGCACCAGCGACAACGTGCTCGGGCTCGACGTCGTGGCGGGGACCGGCGAGCGGCTGCGGATCGGCGACGTGCCGGGCGGCGCGGCGGCCGGGGACCTGCGGAGCCCGCTGCTGGAGCGGCTGCGGTCCCTCACCGCCGACCGCCTGGCGCTGATCCGGACGGAGTTCGGGCGGTTCGGGCGGCAGGTGTCGGCGTACTCGCTGGAGCATCTGCTGCCGGAGCGGCGGTTCGACGTGGCGCGCGCCCTGGTCGGCAGCGAGGGGACCCTCGCGCTGACCCTGGCGGCGCGGCTGCGGATGGTGCGGGAGCCGGCGCACCGGCTGCTGGTCGTGCTGGGGTACGGGTCGATGGCCGAGGCCGCCGACGCCGTCCCGGGGATCCTGCCGCACGGGCCGGTCGCGTGCGAGGGCCTGGACTCGCGGATCACGGGCGTGGTGGCGGAGCGGCGCGGGCCCGGCGCCGTCCCCGAGCTGCCGAAGGGCTCGGGGTGGCTGCTGGTGGAGCTCGCCGGGCCGGACGCGGGCGCCCTGCGGGACACGGCGGCGCGGGTCGTCGCCGACGCCGCCTGCACCGGCTCGATGGCGGTCGAGGACATGGCGCTGGCGGACGCCCTGTGGCGGATCCGCGAGGACGGCTCGGGGCTGGTCGCCCGCACGCCGGACGGGGAGCAGGCGCACGCGGGCTGGGAGGACGCGGCCGTCCCGCCGGAGCGGCTGGGCGCCTACCTGCGGGAGTTCGAGGCGCTGCTCGGCGAGCACGGGCTGGCGGGCGTGCCGTACGGGCACTTCGGCGACGGCTGCGTGCACGTGCGCATCGACTTCCCGTTCGGCCGGTCCGGCGGGACGCGGGTGTTCCGCGACTTCCTGCACGACGCCGCCGCGCTGGCCGCCCGGCACGGCGGCACGATGTCCGGGGAGCACGGGGACGGGCGGGCGCGCGGCGAACTGCTCCCCCACATGTACTCGGGCGACGCCCTGGCGCTGTGCGCGGACGTCAAGGACCTGTTCGACCCGGACGGCGTCCTCAACCCGGGGATCATCGTGCGCCCCGCGCCGGTCGACGCCGACCTGCGGGCCGCGCGGGTGCCGCGGGCGACGCGGCGGGAGCTGCCGCTCGGGCTGGCCTACCGGGACGACCGCGGCGACCTGTCGCGGGCCGTCCACCGCTGCACCGGCATCGGCAAGTGCAGGGCCGACAACACGGGCGCGGGCGGTGTGATGTGCCCCTCCTATGTCGCGACCCGGGAGGAGAAGGACTCCACGCGGGCGCGGGCGCGGGTGCTGCAGGAGGTCGTGTCCGGGAAGCTCGGGCCGGACGGGTGGCGCTCCGAGGCACTGCACGAGGTTCTGGACCTGTGCCTGTCCTGCAAGGGGTGCGCGTCCGACTGCCCGACCGGGATCGACATGGCCTCCTACAAGGCGGAGGCCCTGCACCAGCGGTACCGCCGCAGGATCCGCCCGCGCGCGCACTACGCGCTCGGGTGGCTGCCGCGGTGGACGCGCCTGGCCGCGCGCGCCCCCGCGGCGATCCGTCCCGCGAACGCCGCGATGCGGTCGAGGGCGCTGCGGCCCCTCGTCGCGTGGGCCGCCGGGATCGACCGGCGCCGGTCGCTGCCGGAGTTCGCCCCGGTCACGTTCCGCCGCTGGTTCTCCTCGCACACCTCCCCGGAGGGCCGCCGCGGCGACGTCGTCCTGTTCGTGGACACCTTCACCGACGCGTTCTCGCCCGACGTCGGGAAGGCGACCGTGCGGGTGCTGGAGGACGCCGGGTACCGCGTCACCGTGACCGAGCGGCCGGTGTGCTGCGGCATCACGTGGATCTCCACCGGGCAGCTCGACGGGGCGCGCGCCCGGGCGCGCCGCACCGTCCGCGCGCTGCTGCCGCACGTCCGGCGCGGCGCGAAGGTCGTCGGGATGGAGCCGTCGTGCACCGGCGTGCTCCGCGCGGACGCCGAGGAGCTGCTGGCCGGGGTGGACGCGGCCGCCGCCCGGGAGGTGGCCGCCGCGACCCGCACCCTCGCCGAACTGCTCGCCGAGACCGACGGCTGGACGCCGCCCGACCTGTCGGGCGTGTCCGGCATCGCGCAGCCGCACTGCCACCACCACGCCGTCATGGGCTGGCGGCCGGACGCGGCGCTGCTGCGGGACGCGGGCGCCGACGTGCGCGGGATCGGCGGCTGCTGCGGGCTCGCCGGGAACTTCGGCGTCGAGAAGGGCCACCACGACGTGTCGGTCGCCGTCGCCGAGCACCGGCTGCTGCCCGCCGTCCGCGACGCGGCGGACGGCGACGTCGTCCTCGCCGACGGGTTCAGCTGCCGCACCCAGCTCGACTTCCTCGCCGGGCGGACGGGCGAGCACCTCGCCCAGCTCCTCGCCCGCCACCTGCCGGACTAGCGGAGGGCGCGCGGGCGGCCCGGGCCCCGCCGCCGGCCGGGCGGGCGTTCAGCGGCGGGTCCGGGGCCGGCCCAGGGTGCGGGAGAGGGTGAGCGCGGCGGTGTGGACGGCCGGGGCGACGGCGGCGAGCCGCATCCCGGTGGACCAGCCGGACACCGACAGGGCGCCGAGCGCCTCGCCGTCCGGGCCGAGGACCGGGCTGGCGGCGCACACGATGCCGTTGCCGGACTCCTCGCGGTCGTAGGCGACGCCCTCCGCGCGGATCGTCTCGAGCTCCCGGGCGAGCAGGCCGGGCGCCGTGACGCTGCGTCCGGTGGCGCGGACCAGCCCGGCGTCCATGACCGTCCGGACGACCTCCGGCGGGGAGAACGCCAGGATCGCCTTGCCGACCCCGGTGACGTGCGCGGGGAGCCGGCCGCCGACCTGGGACGGCATCGGCGGGCCGCCCGGGGAGCCGAGGATCTCCACGTAGACGACCTCCGCGCCCTCCAGCACCGCGAGGTGGACGGTCTGCCGGGTCGCCTCCCGCAGGTCCGACATGTACGGGACGGCGGCGTCGCGCAGCACCCGCTGGCGCGGCACCCGCTGCCCGATCTCGAACAGCCGCAGCCCGAGCCGCACCCGGGAGCCCTGCCGTTCGAGCAGCCCGGCCTCGACCAGGTCGAGGGCGATGCGGTGCGCCGTCGACTTGGGCAGGCCGCTGCGGCGGGCCAGCTCCGCGGCGCCGAGTCCGTCGTCGTCCGCGCGGAACGCGGTCAGCACCGCGACGACGCGCCGGAGAAAACTGTCATCGGACGACATGACCCCACTTTAGGAGAAGCGTCCCACCGTGCGGGACGCGCGCGTTGCCGCACGGCCGCCCCCGCGGGCAGGCTCGGAACCGCCATAACGACGAAAGGACGGCCATGGACCCCGGTTCGGTGGAGAAGGCCGCGGGCGCGCTGCTGGACGCGTACGCCACCGGCACCCCCATCTCCCCCCTGACGACGGACTACCCCGACATGTCCATCGCCGACGCCTACGCCGTCCAGGCGGTGCAGGTGAAGACGTGGACGGACGCGGGGGCGCGCGTCAAGGGCCACAAGGTCGGGCTGACCTCGGCGGCGATGCAGCGGCAGCTCGGCGTGAACTACCCCGACTCCGGCGTCCTGCTGGACTCGATGTTCCTGCCGGAGAACGACGCCATCGAGCGCGCGCGGTTCCTGCAGCCGCGCGTGGAGCCGGAGGTCGCGTTCGTCCTCGGCCGCCGCCTGGCCGGGCCCGGGGTCACCGCGGCGGACGCCGTCGGCGCCGTCGAGTACGTGCTGCCCGCGCTGGAGGTCATCGACTCCCGCATCGCAGACTGGAAGATCAAGCTGCCGGACACGATCGCCGACAACGCCTCCAGCGGCGGCGTCGTGCTCGGCACGCGGCCCGTCCGGCTGGACGGCCTCGACCTCGCGCTGATGGGCTGCCTGCTGCACCGCAACGGAAACCTGATCGACACGGGGGCGGGCGGCGCCGTGCTGGGCTCGCCGATCAACGCGCTGGTGTGGCTGGCGAACGTGCTCGGCGAGAGCGGCCAGGCGCTGGAGCCCGGCCACGTCGTGCTGCCCGGCTCCATCACCGCGATGGTCCCGGTCGCGCCCGGCGACACCATGACCGCCACGTTCGCCGGAGTCGGGTCCGTCACGGCCCGCTTCGCAGAGGAGGACGCGTGAGCAAGCTCAGCGCCGCGATCGTCGGGCCGGGCAACATCGGCACCGACCTGCTCGTCAAGCTGCTGCGCAGCGACCTGATCGAGGTCCACTCGATGATCGGGGTGGACCCGGAGTCCGACGGCCTGGAGCGCGCCCGCAAGCTGGGCGTCCCGGCGTCGGCGGAGGGCGTGGACTGGCTGCTGAAGCAGCCGACGCTCCCCGACCTGGTGTTCGAGGCGACGTCCGCGAAGGCGCACCTGGCGAACGCGCCGCGCTACGAACAGGCCGGGATCACCGCGATCGACCTGACGCCGGCCGCGGCGGGCCCGTACGTGTGCCCGCCGGTCAACCTGGACTCGCTGGCGGACGTCCCGAACCTCAACATGATCACGTGCGGCGGGCAGGCGACGATCCCGATCGTGCACGCGGTGTCGTCGGTCGTGCCGGTGCCGTACGCGGAGATCGTCGCGTCCATCGCGTCCCGCTCGGCGGGGCCGGGGACGCGCGCGAACATCGACGAGTTCACGCAGACGACGGCCGGCGCGATCGAGCGGGTCGGCGGCGCCGAGCGCGGCAAGGCGATCATCATCCTGAACCCGGTGGACCCGCCGATGATCATGCGGGACACGGTGTTCTGCGCGATCCCCGCGGACGCCGACACCGCGGCGATCGCGGCGTCCGTCGAGAAGATGGTCGCGCACGTCGCCGAGTACGTGCCCGGCTACACGCTGCGGGCCGAACCGCAGTTCGACGAGCCCCGCGACATCTGGAACGGGATGGCCCGCGTCGCGGTGTTCCTCGAGGTCAAGGGCAACGGCGACTACCTGCCGCCCTGGGCCGGCAACCTCGACATCATGACCGCGGCCGCCGCCCGGGTCGGCGAGCAGCTCGCGCGCAGGAAGGTGGCATCATGACGACTCCGGAGACCCCGGCCGAGGCGCCGCAGAAGATCCGGATCACCGACTCGACGCTGCGGGACGGCAGCCACGCGATGGCGCACCGCTTCACCGAGGAGCAGGTCCGCGGCGTCGTCCACGCACTGGACGGCGCGGGCGTCGAGGTCATCGAGGTGACGCACGGCGACGGCCTCGGCGGCTCGTCGTTCAACTACGGCTTCTCGCTCGAGGACGACATCAAGCTCGTCGCGGCCGCCGTGGACGAGGCGACCCGCGCGAAGATCGCGGTGCTGATGCTGCCGGGCCTCGGCACCGTCGAGGACCTGCGCAAGGCGCACGGCGCGGGCGCGTCCGTCGCCCGGATCGCCACGCACTGCACCGAGGCGGACGTGTCCCTGCAGCACTTCGCCGCCGCCCGCGACCTCGGCATGGAGACCGTCGGGTTCCTGATGCTGTCGCACCGGGTCGGGCCGGACGAGCTCGCGAAGCAGGCCCGCATCATGGTGGACGGCGGCGCCCAGTGCGTGTACGTCGTCGACTCGGCGGGCGCGCTCGTCCTCGGCGACGCGCAGGAGCGGATCAGCGCGCTGGTCAAGGAGATCGGGCGCGAGGCGCAGGTCGGCTTCCACGGCCACCAGAACCTGTCGCTGGGCGTCGCGAACTCGGTGCTGGCGCAGCAGAACGGCGCCCTGCAGATCGACGGCGCGCTGTGCGCGCTGGGCGCGGGCGCGGGCAACTCCCCCACCGAGGTGCTGGTCCCGACGTTCGAGCGGCTCGGCGTCCCGACGGGCGTGGACGTGCAGGGCGTGATGGCCGCGGCGGACGACGTCGTCAAGCCGTTCCTGCACCGGCTGCCGTTCGCCGACCGGGGCGCGATCACGCAGGGCTACGCGGGCGTGTACTCGAGCTTCCTGCTGCACGCGGAGCGGGCGGCGGAGCGCTACGACGTGCCGGCGCACGAGATCCTGCAGCGGGTCGGCGAGGCCGGGTACGTCGGCGGCCAGGAGGACATGATCATCGACGTGGCCCTCCAGCTCGCCGCCGAGCGGGAGCAGGCGTCCGCCTGACACCGGGCACGACGGGAGAGGGGCGGGGAGCACGGCTCCCCGCCCCTCTCCGCGCGTGCGGCGCGTCAGCGCCTCCGGCGGCCGACGCCGATCTCCATGAGGTCGCGGCCGACGGTGAGGGCGCCGTCGAAGCCGCGGCCCGCCCGACGCCACCGGCCGTCGGGAAGCCCGCCGGGCACGAAGTGGTGGAGCACGAGCCGCCGCGCCCCGGCGTCCCGCGCCACCCGCCCGACCTGCTCGCTCGTGGTGTGGGCGCCGATCATGTGGTTGACGTAGCCCTCCTTGGTCTCGTCCGGGACCGGGAGCCCCGCGATGCTCTCCTCCACCCACGCCCGGTCGATCACCTCGTGGACGAGGACGTCGCAGCCGGCGGCCAGGTCGACGAGGTTCGGCGACACGGTGGTGTCGCCGGAGAACACGACCGAGCCGTCGTCGGTGTCGAACCGGTACCCGAAGGACGGGGCCATCTGGCCGTGGTCGACGAGCGTCGCCGTGACGCGGACCCGGTCGTCCTCGTAGACGGGCAGGGGCGCCCGCAGGCGCGGGACCGGCCCGCCGGGCGCGGCGCCGTCCGGCAGGGCGATGTCGTGGGCCCGCACGCGGGTCGTGACGTCCGGCGCGCCGGTGTCGAACAGGCGGTCGTTGAAGTCGGTGGCGAACGCGGCGACGAGGGACCGGGTCATGGCCTCCGTCCCGGGCGTGGGGGCGTCCGGGTTGACCGGGCGGGGCACCGGCCGTCCCGCCGGGAACACCTCGGGAAGCCGGCCGCGGTCCCCCGGCCCGTGGACCCGCACCGGGCGGTCGGGGAGGCCGAGGCCGCCGCCGGACGTCCCGTGCAGCAGCAGCGCCGGGTAGTCGGCGATGTGGTCGGAGTGCAGGTGCGTCAGGAAGACGGCGCGGAGGTGCCGGAGGTCGTTCATGCCCTCGCCGGGCCCGAGCA
Organism: Actinomadura sp. WAC 06369; assembly: GCF_003947565.1. NCBI lineage: Bacteria > Bacillati > Actinomycetota > Actinomycetes > Streptosporangiales > Thermomonosporaceae > Actinomadura > Actinomadura sp. WAC 06369. Next base: position 25,915 of record NZ_QHJN01000045.1, read on the forward strand.
GCCCGGCCGGGCGCAGGTTGTGCAGGGCCGCGGAGCCGAGGTCGACCAGGTAGAGGGCGTCGCCGACGACGACGGCCGAGCAGATGCCGGCGCGGCCGGAGCCGCCCTCCCACCAGATCGGCCCGCCGGACGTGCCGACCAGCACCACCCGCGTCCGGTACCCCCGCGCGGACGGGGACGGCGCCGGGCCCGGGGAGGCGGCGGCGGGCGCGGCGCCCGGCAGTCCGGACGCGCCGAGCGCGCCCGCCGCGAGGCCGGCCGAGCGCAGCAGGCCGCGCCGGGACGGCAGGGACCGGGATTCTTCGCACATGTCAGGCCCTTTCAGGTCGACGAGTGAGGCGGGGAAGCGGCGTGGCGGGGCGGTGGTCACGCCGCGCCGGGCGGGCCGAGGGTCGCGGCGAGGCGGTTCCCGATGATCCACCCGAAGCCGAGGGCGGCGAGCAGGCCGTTCCCGGACATGTAGCCCTCGGTGGACGGCCCGGAGATCCCGCACGCCGAGCCGCCGCCCGCGGAGAGGCCGCCGATGGTGCCGCCGTCGCGGTGCAGGACGCGCCCCTGCTCGTCCACGAGCAGGCCGCCCTGCGTGGTGAGGACGCCGTGCGTGATCCGGCCGGCGTAGAGCGGGAACCGGAGCGGGCCGTGGTCGGCGCCGCGCGGGTCGTCCTCGACGGAGACGGCGCGGAAGGAGGCGAGGGTCGCGGCGAGGGCGTCCGGCGGGAGGCCGAGGGACGCCGCCAGGTCCGCCGCCGAGTCGTGGCGGGAGAAGGCGCCGGCCGCCGCCGACTCGCGCATCAGCTCGGAGCGCATCGCGATCCCGTGCATGCGCTCGTCCCAGATGAGGACGGCCCGGCCGTCGGGGCGCGCGGCGACGAGCCGGCCGAGCTTCGAGTAGCCCTGCGCCTTCTCGTCGGCGAACCGGCGCCCGTCCGTCCCGACGAGCAGCGCGCCGAGGAACGGCAGGACGGGGTTGAGGCGGGTGCCGTGGCCGGGCACGACCATGCCGTGCCCGAGGTAGGCGCCCATGTTGCGGACGGCCGCGCCCAGGCCGGTCCCCCAGCCGATCGCGTCCCCGGTGCTGGTGGAGACGCCGCCGTAGAAGGCGCCGCGGGCGTCCGGGCAGTGCTCGGCCATCATCGCGGCGTTGGCGGCGAACCCGTCGGCGGCCAGCACGACCGCGCGGGCGCGGACGCGGCGGCGGGCGCCGTTCTCCAGCACCTCGACGCCGGTCACCCGGCCGCCCGCCGCGATGAGCCCGACGCCGGGCGTCTCGTCGACGAACGCGATGCCGGGCGCGGCGGCCACCGCGTCGCGGAGCGTCCGGACGAGCAGCGCTCCCCCGGCGCGGCCCGCGTCGGTGTGCAGGCGCGGGACGCTCTGCCCCGCGCGGGCCATGTCCAGGCCGAGCTCGACCGGGTGCCCGAGGTCGTCGGCGAGCCATTCGACGTAGCGGGGCGCGGCCCGGCAGAGGGCGTGCACGACCGGTGCCGACGCGGCGTCGCCGCTGGCGGCGAGGATGTCGCGGGCGTGCCGCTCCGGGGAGTCGTCGACGCCGGCGGCGCGCTGGAAGCGGGTGCCGCCGGCGGCGAGGCTGCCGCTGGAGAAGCGGGTGTTGCAGCCGTCGCGGGTGCTCTTCTCGTAGACGGCGACGACCAGGTCGCGGGCGCGGGCGGCGCGGAGCGCGGCGACGAGGCCGCAGGCCCCGCCGCCGATCACCGCGACGTCCACCTCGTCGTCGTAGCGGCCGTCGAAGGGGGCGTCGCAGGGGGCGTCGCAGGGGGCGTCGGACGTCATGGGCGGTCCAGCCCGTAGAACCGGCGGGCCGCCGCGACCATCTCCGGGTCGGGCTTGGAGAAGTACAGCCCGGTGCGGGGCGGGCGGAGGCCGTCGCGGCGGTACTGGACGGCCCGCGTCTCGGCGAGCGCGAGCGCCGTGCCCAGCGAGTCGATCACCGGGACGCCGTCCACGCGGGACACGCCCTGGTCGGCGAGGAACACGTTGAGCGGCCCCTCCCCCGGCACGATGACGTCCGCGCCCGCGGCGGCGGCCCGGCGCGCGGCCGTCCGGAACGCCTCCAGCAGCGGGCCGGGGTCGGCGTAGGCGGCCATCACGTCGGTGAAGCCCTTCTCGACCTGGACGATCGGCCCGACCAGCGGCCCGAATCCGTAGGCGTCCATGGTGCGGCGGAGCTGCGGCTCCAGCTCGGCGATGAAGTTGACGATCCCGACGCGCGACCCGACCGTCGCCGCGTACGCGACGGACGCGTTGCCGAACGCCACCACGGGGATGTCGACGAGGGTCCGGATCTCCTCGAACCCGGTGTCGGGGATCGTGGCGATGAGGAACGCGTCGTAGCCCTCCTCCTCGGCGCGCAGCGCGGCCCGGACGAACTGCTCCCGGTGCAGGTTCGTCAGGTACAGGTGCCCGATGTGCACGCCCGGATACGAGCCGGGGTAGGTGCCGGGGGCCATCCCGTGCAGCTCGACGGTGGTGCCGGGGCGGGCGGCGGACGCCAGGTGCCGCCGCAGCGCGTCGCGGTAGTGCGGGACGTCGTCCAGGACGGTGAAGCTCTGGTGCCAGATCCTCATCGGCGCGCCGCCTCCGCTCCGGCGATGCGGCCGAACACCGCGCCGCGCAGGACCGACGTCGAACCGGTGTAGTTCGTGTAGTACATCCCGGTCAGCTCGCCCGCCGCGTACAGGCCGGGGATCGGGTCGCCGTCGGTGTCGAGGACCTCCGCGCGGTCGTTCGTCTTCAGGCCGCCGAACGTGAAGACGTTCGAGGCGATGACCGGGTAGGCGTGGAACGGCGCCCGCTCGATCGGGCGCGCCCAGTTCGACTTCGGCGGGACGAGCCCGGCGGTCGCCAGCCCGTCCGGTTCGAGGGGGCGGAACTCCCCGTCCGGGCACGCCCGGTTGAACTCCGCGACCGTCTCGGCGAGGGCGTCCGCGGGGATGCCGAGCCGGGCCGCGAGCTCCTCCAGGGTGTCCGCGGCGACGGGCGGCCGGTCGGTGCGCACGGCGGCCGACAGGTTCGGGACGTCCGCGCAGCCCGCGTCGAAGACCGCGTAGCCGATGCCGTCCGGCTGCGCGTGGATCCGCCGCGCGACCCGCTCGTACCAGGCGTCCACCGGTCCGGGCGCCTCGTCGGCGAACCGGCGGCCGTCCCGGTTGACGAGGATGCCGTACGGGAACGAGAAGACCGCGGCCTCGGCGGCGCCCGAGCGGGGGTCGACGGGCTCGGCGTGGAAGTACGCGAAGTCGCCCGCGGTGGCGGCGCCCGCGTCGAGGGCCATCAGCAGCCCCTCGCCCTTGTTGTAGTGGCCGCCGCGGGCGACCGGGCGGGTGAGGCGCCCGCCGCGCCCGTGGTAGCGGGCCATCAGCTCCGCGCTGCCCTCGTACCCGCCGCAGGCCAGGACGACCCGGCCGCGCAGCTCGCCGCGCGAGGTGCGGACGCCGGCGACCCGGCCGTCCGCGCGCAGCAGTCCCCGCGCCGTGGTCTGGTGGCGGAACGCGACGCCGAGCCGTTCGGCCGCCGCCGTCAGCGCGTCGACCAGGGCGAGGCCGCCGCCGACCGGCATGAGCCGGGTCGTCGAGGTGGTGAGGAACGCGGTGGCGAGCCGTTCGAACCGGACGCCGTGCCCGGCGATCCAGCGCAGCGTCGGCCCGGCCCGCTCGGTCAGCGTCGCGACGACCCGCTGGTCGGCGACGCTCAGCGACCGCAGCGGCGCCGACCAGGACGCCGGGTCGCGCAGCGACTCGACCAGCAGCCCGGGATCGGGGTGCCCCTGGAAGTCGCCGAGCAGCTTCTCCTCGAAGTCGTCGGACACCTCGTCGATCGACTTCATCCGCAGGAACGCCTCGGTGTGGCGGGTGTTGCCGCCCGCGTCCCCGCGCGGCGCGCGCTCGGCCACCGCGACCCGCGCCCCGGCCTCGGCGGCCGCCACCGCCGCCGTCAGCCCGGCGACGCCCGCGCCGACGACGACCACGTCGAAGTCGGTCACGTCGGATCGAGTCACGTCGGACTGAGTCACGTCGGATTCGGTCACGTCGAATTGAGTCACGTCCGTTCGGGTCATGGCTCCCCTCACAGCCCGGCGATGACGTCGGCGGAGGAGCGCACGTCACCGAACATCGGCAGGATCTTCCGGACGGCGACGTCGTGCAGCTCCGGGTCGAACGAGGCGCACATGTCCTCGACGACGGTGACGGCGAGGCCGCTGTCGACGGCCGTGCGGGCGGTCGACTCCACCACGAGGTTCGTCGCGACGCCGCCGAGCACGACGTGCCGGACGCCGGTGCCGAGCAGCATCTCCAGCAGCGGCGTCCCGGCGAACGCGCCGACGCCGCCCTTGTCGACGACCGGCTCGCCCGGCAGCGGCGCCAGGGCGCTCACGATGCGGGCGCCCGGCGCGTCCCGCAGCATGGCGCGCTCGCGCGGGTACGCGTCGAACCGCGCCGACCGGTTGGTGCGCAGTTCGTAGGACGGGTCGAACGCGAGCCGCACGTGGACCACGTACAGGCCGGCGTCCCGCGCCGCGGTGAGGGTCTTCTCGGCGGCGGCGAGGACGCCGCGCCGCTCGACCTGGTCCACCAGCGGGGGCATGCGCATGTGCTCGCCCCGCTCGCACAGCGCGACCTGGTAGTCGAGCATCAGCAGGGCCGTACGGTCGGTCATCGGGGTTCCTTTCGGTTCACGGGGGTCACCACGCCGACCAGCCGCCGTCGACGTAGACGATCTGGCCGGTCATGTAGCGGCCGGCGTCGGAGGCGAGGAGCAGCAGCGGGCCGTCGAGGTCGGCGCCGGGCTCGCCGAGCCGGCCGAGCATGGTGCGCTCGGTCATCCAGCGGAGCCGCTCGGGGTCGTCGCCGAGCGGCGCGGTCATCTCGGTGGGGTAGAACACGGCGGGCGCGAGGCAGTTGACGGTCACGCCGTGCCGGCCGAACTCGGCGGCCATCGACCGCGTCAGGTTGCCGACCCCGGCCTTGGACGCGTAGTACGCCGACTCCGGGACCGGCCCGACGCGCTCGGCGTAGACCGTCGAGAAGTTCACGATCGCGCCGCGGCCGCGCGCGGTCATGCGGCGCCCGGCGGCCCGGTCGAGCAGCCAGGTGCCGGTGAGGTTGACGTCCAGGACGCGCCGCCACTCCTCGAGCGTCGTCTCCTGGACGTCCTTGCGGAGCATCACCCCGGCCGCGTTCACCAGGATGTCCAGGCGCCCGTCGGGGTCGGCGGCGTGCGCGACGAGCGCCTCCACCTGGTCCTCGCGGGTGGCGTCGAAGCGCAGCGCGCGCGCCGGCCGGTTCTCGGCGAGGAGCGTCCCGAGCGTCGCGTCGAGGTCGGCGCCGCGCGACGGCAGGTCCGCGACGACCACCTCGGCGCCCGCCCGGGCGAGCGCGAGCGCGGCGTGCGCGCCGAGGCCGCCCCGGGCGGCGCCCGTGACGAGCGCCCGCCGCCCGGTCAGGTCGAACATTCCGGTCATCGGAGGGCCTCCTCGCTCGCGGCCGTCCCGGCGACGCGGCCGAAGACCGCCGCCTTGCCGAGGGACGTGCCGGTGACGTAGCCCGCGCCGTGGAACCCGCCGGTGACCTCCCCGGCGGCGAACAGGCCCGGGATCGGGTCGCCGTAGACGTCCAGCACCCGCGTGTCGGCGTCGACGGTGATCCCGCCGTAGGTCGCGAGCATCACGGCGGTGCTGGGGTAGCCGTAGAACGGCGGCGTGTCGATCGGACGGGGCGCGCCGACGTCGCCCGACAGCGTCCGGCGGCCGAACGGGTCCGGCGCCCCGGCGGCGATCGCGGCGTTGTAGGCGTCGACCGTCTCCCGCAGCCGGTCGCCCGGGATCCCCAGCCCGTCGGCCAGGTCGCGCAGCGTGTCCGCCCGCCGGATCTGGCCCGCCCGCAGCCGCGGCCGGAAGTCGTAGATCGGCACTTCGGCGTCGGCCCGCTCCAGCACGGGCGCGTCGAAGATCTGGAACGCGACGCCCTCCGGCTGGGCCAGGCAGGCGTCCCCGATCTCCTTGTACGGCAGCGACTCGTCGGTGAACCGCTCGCCGAGGCCGTTCACCGCGATGGCGCCCTTGTACACCGCGAGCAGCCCGTGGCCCTCCTCGGCGGACGACGGCCAGGGGAAGACGCCGAACGTCGCCTTGATGTGCGGCAGGTCGGCGAGCCCGGCGCCGAGCGAGCAGGCCATCTTCAGCCCGTCGCCGTTGCTGCCGGCGCCGCCCGCCTTGACCGCCCGCTCCATGCCGGGGGCGAACCGGGACAGCAGCGCCGGGGCGCGGGAGAAGCCGCCCGTGGCCAGCACCACCGCGCCGGCCCCGACGTGCTCCGCGCCGTCCCGGGACCGGACCCGCACCCCGGCGACCCGGCCGTCCGCGACGGCGGGCCGCTCGGCGGCGCAGCCGAGCCGGACGTGCGCGCCGCGCGAGCGGGCGAGCCGCAGCAGCGTCTCGATCGCCGCCGCCGTGTCGACCGGGTGCGAGCGCGGCACCGACTGCCCGGAGGCGGCGCGCGGCGCGCCGAACCCGACGCCGAGGGAGCGCAGCCACCGGTACGTCCCGAGCTGCTCGCGGCAGTAGGCGTCCACGAGGGCCGGGTCGTTGCGGTGCCGTCCGGTCTCCAGCAGGTCGCGGCGCAGCAGGTCCGGGCCGTCCTCGACGCCCGCCGCGGCCTGCTCGTCCGTCCCGGCGTAGGCGTTGAGGCCGGAGCTGAGGACGGTGCTGCCGCCGGGGGCGGCCGTCTTCTCCAGCAGCAGCACCGACGCGCCCCGCTCGGTCGCGGCGGCCGCCGCGGCGGCGCCCGCGAGCCCGCCGCCCGCGACCACCACGTCGTACCGCGCGGTCACCGGCCGTACCGCCCGTCGGCCTCGGTGTACGCGGGCAGTCCGAAGAGGCGCTGCCGGTCCGCCCACGGCAGCAGCCGGTCGCCGCGGCCGCGGGTCCCGCCCTCGGCGCGCAGGTGCGCGAGGGCCTCCCGCCCGGCGTGCATCATGCTGCGCATCAGGTAGTTGGCGAACAGCGCGACGCGGAAGCCCAGCTCGCCGAGTTCGGCCGTGTCCAGCTCGGGGGTCTTGCCGCCCTCGACGATGTTGGCGATCAGCGGGACCCCGGCCAGCTCGCGGCCGATCGTCCGCATCTCGCCGACGCCGCGCGGCGCCTCCACGAAGATCACCTCGGCTCCGGCGGCGGCGTACGCGCGGGCCCGCCGGATCGCCTCGTCCAGGCCGTGGACGCCGCGCGCGTCCGTCCGGGCGACGAGCACCGGGCCGCCGTCGCCGCGGGCGTCCAGCGCCGCCCGGATCTTGGCGACCATCGCGTCGGCGGAGACGAGCCGGTGGTCGTCGAAGTGGCCGCACCGCTTGTCGAGGACCTGGTCCTCGAGCTGGACGGCCGCCGCGCCCGCCGCGTCGAGCATCCGCATCGTGCGCATCACCGCGAGCGGGCCGCCGTAGCCGGTGTCGGCGTCCACGATCACCGGCAGGTCGGTGGCGCCGGCGAGCCGCTGCACGTGGTCGGCGACCTCCCGCTGGGAGATCAGCCCGATGTCGGGGACGCCGTACTGGGCGTTGGCGAGCCCGGCGCCGGTCAGGTACGCGGTCTCGAACCCGGCTTCCTCGACCAGGCGCAGCCCGGCGGCGTCCGTGACGCCGGGCGCGATGACGACCCGGTCGGACGCGAGCAGCGACCGCAGTTCGGCGCGCCGCCGCGCGGCCGTCTTCCCGGGCAGGATGGCGTGGGTCATCGCCGCACCGCCGCCTCGCGCATGCCGGGGCACCCGGCGTCCGGCGCCTCCGGACGGGCCCCAGGGGTCACAGGTGCACCGCCGGGACGTCGTCGGCGCCGAGCGCGAGGGCGCCGTGCGCGCGGCCGAGGGGGTCGGCCAGCAGGAACGCGTGCCCGATCGCGGCGGTCACGTCCTGGAAGCGGCGGTGCAGCGGGTGGTCGGTGTAGGCGGTGCGGCCGCTGGAGGCGCGCATGAGCCGGGTGACGGCGGCGCCCGCGTCCTGCGCGGAGCGGGCCAGCGCGTAGCGGTGCCGGGCGCGGGTCTCGCGGGACGGCCACTCCCCCGCCTCGGCGGTCGCGGTGAGCTCGGCGGCGACCGCGCGGAGGCCGGTGATGCCGGCGTCGACGGCGTAGGCGTTCTCGGCGAGGTGCCGCTGGACGAGGTGGTCCTCGCGGACGGGGCCGGCGGCGGTGCGGCGGTCGCGGGTCGCGGCGGTCCAGGCGTCCACGAACCCGCGGGCGGCGCCGAGCGCCCCGGCCGCGATGATCGCGTTGAACACGACGGCCCAGGGCAGCCGGTAGAGGGCGCCGGGGTTGACCTCGCGGCCGGGCAGCGGCGTGCCGAGGCCGTAGGTGTAGTCGACGTGCGACTGGGCGCGGTGCGCGGGGACGAACGCGCCGTCGACCACGATGTCGTTGCTGCCCGTCCCGGCGAGCCCGGCGGTGTGCCAGGTGTCCTCGATCGCGTACTGGTCGCGGTCGAGGATCACGCTGACGAAGTCGGCGACGGGCGCACCGTTCCAGTCGCGCTCGCCCGCGATGCCGCCGAGGATGACGCCGTCGGTGTGCAGGCAGCCGGACGAGAACGACCAGCGGCCCGACACCCGGTAGCCGCCGTCCGCGCGCTCGACCTTGCCGGTGGGCGTGTAGGACGACGCGAGCGTGCGGGCGGGGTCGTCGCCCCAGATCTCCCGCTGCGCCTCCTCGGGGAACAGCGCGACCTGCCAGGGGTGGACGCCGACCACGGCGGTGACCCATCCGGCGGCGGGAGCGGCCCGGCCCGCCTCGACGACCGCGTCGAGGAACTCGGCGAGGGGCGTCTCGGCGCCGCCCCAGCGGGCGGGCTGCAGGGCGCGGAGCACGCCGGTGTCCTGGAGGTGCTTCCAGGCGAGGTCGGTCAGCCTGCGCTGCCGCGCGCCCGCCGCGTCCTCCGCGGCGAGGACGGGTGCGGCGGCGCGCACGGCGTCGACGATGGACATGGGGTGGCCCCCTCTGATGTCGTGTGGCGCTGATGTCATGTAGCACTTACTACAGGGAAATGGGCGTGCAGCGGCCCGGGCGGATGCGGAGACGAGGGCTCCGGGAAGCGGGTCGCCGGGTCGAGGCGGGCCGTCAGGAGGCGAGCGGCTCCCGGTAGCCGCCGTAGCCGCCCCGGTAGAAGATGAGCGGCCCGCCGGTCCCGCGCACGCCCATGTCGACGACGCGGCCGAGCGCGAGGAAGTGGTCCCCGGCCTCGGTGACCCGCTCCAGGCGGCAGTCGATCCAGGTGAGCGAGTCGTCCAGGACGGGCGAGCCGGTCGGCCCCGGGGTCCAGCCGAGCGACGCGAACTTGTCGGCGCCGCGCGTGGCGAACCGGCGGCAGACGTCCTGGTGCTCCTCGCCCAGGACGTTCACGCAGAAGCGGCCCGCCTCGCGGATGCGCGGCCACGTCGTGGACCCGGCGTCGGGGAAGAAGCCGACCAGCGCCGGGCGCAGCGACACCGAGGTGAACGAGCCGACCGCCATGCCGACCGGCTCCTCCTCCCCCGGCGGGCCGTGCATCGCCGTGACGGCCACGACGCCCGTCGGGTAGTGGGACAGGACGCGCCGCAGCGCGTCCGGCGCGATGTCGGGGGCCCGCGGCACGCTCTCCGGGGCCGCGGCCGGCATCGCGTCATGGGCGTGCGGCGCCGTGCCGGCCGCCCCGGCCGCCCCGGCCGTCCGGTGCGCCGTGTCCCGGCCGGTGTCTCGGATGGTCATCGGTCCTCCTTTCGCCGGGGCGCCGCGCGGACGGGCGCGGCGCCCCCTCACGGACGTGTCAGAACGCGCCCCGGACGAACCCGTCGACGAGGTTCGCGAAGGTCTCGGGGTGCTCGATCTGGCTCCAGTGCCCGCAGTTCGGCACGATGTGCAGCCGCGCGTTCGGGATGTGCCGGGCCAGGTAGTGGCTCACCTCGGGCGGGACGATCTTGTCCTCGCGGGCCGCGACGACCAGCACGTCCTTGTCGATCTTCGCCAGTTCCTCGGGCCGCCAGCCGATGCGGCCGCCCGCGCTGAAGTCGAACGTCGCGAGGTGCGAGCGGCGCACGTCCTCGCGCAGCGCGCGCGGCATCCGCCCGGCGGCGATCTCCCCGAGGCGGGGTCCGAACGCGGACGGGTCGTGGACGAACAGCGTGAGCAGCTCGGCCATCGCCTCCTCGGTCGGGTCGTCGTAGAAGCCGATCAGCTTCGCCAGCCCCGGCAGCGGCTTCAGGTCGGGCATGCCGCCGCTGCCCATGAGGATCACCTTCCCGACCCGCTCCGGCCGCTCCAGGGTCATGGCCAGGGACATCTGCCCGCCGTAGGAGTTGCCGACGAGCGTGACGCGGTCGATGCCGAGGGCGTCGAGCAGCTTCCAGGTCGCGGCGACGCGCAGCTCGGTGAAGGCGGCCATGCCGCGCGGCGGCGGGTTCGGGTGGTCGGAGTCGCCGAAGCCGAGCGTGTCGGGCGCGATGCAGTGGTAGCGGTCGCCGAGGTCGCCGATCAGCCGCTCCCAGTTCGACAGCCCGCTGACGCCCGGCCCGGAGCCGTGCAGGAACAGCAGCGGCTCGGCGGACGGGTCGCCGGACGTGCTGACCCGCAGCCGGTGCTCCCCGGCCTGGACGTCGGTGGTGGTGATCTCCGCGGGCATCAGGCGCTCTCCTCCGTGGCGGCGGGCTTGTTGAACAGGGCGAACGGGAGCTTCTCGCGGTGCTCGGTGCCGCGGTGGCCCCAGATCTTGGTGCTGGTGTAGGTGGCGGGCTCCCACAGCGCGTCGTCCACGACCACGCCGCCCTGGCCGTACTCGAGGTTGAAGCCGGCCGGCGTGTAAAGGTAGAAGGACGTCGCGCGGTCGTTGGTGTGGCGGCCGAGGGTCAGCACGATCGGGACGTCGCGCTCCTCGCAGAGGTCGTAGGCGATGCCGACGTCGTCCAGCGACTCGACCTCGACCATGAGGTGCTGGAAGCCGCTCGTGCCCGGGATCTCGGCGATCGCGAGCGAGTGGTGGCGTCCGTTGACGTGGTAGAACTGCGCGTTCAGCGGCGGGTCGACGATGCGGTCGGACAGCTTGAAGCCGAGGACCTCGGTGAAGAACGCGTTGGCCTCGGCCATGTCCGGGACGACGAGGACCGCGTGCCCGAGCCCCTGCGGGCCGGTGACGAACCCGCCCGACATCGCCCGTCCCGGCCGGAACCCGCCCGGATGCCGCCGCTGGCCCCACGACAGCTCGTGCCGGTTGCCGAACGGGTCGGTGAACGAGACGAGCGCGGCGACGCCGCGTTCGGCGGCGAGCCCGGCGTCCTCCTCCCGCACCTCGATGCCGCGGTCGCGCAGGCGCGCGGCGAGCTCCGCCATCGCGTCGGGGGTGCGGACGCCCCAGCCGAGGTACTCGTGCGCGTGCTCCCCGCCGGGGTGGATCACGAGGCGGTAGTCGGCGTCGTCGACGCGCAGGCGCACGGCGCCGTCGCCGCCGCGCCCGGCGACCTCCATCCCGAGCACCTCCGGGCCGAACGCCAGCCACTCCTCGTAGGCGGGCGAGGAGAAACCGATGTAGTCGAGCGACTGGATCACAGCTGTACCTCCGGCGGCGTGGCGCCCAGGACGCGGGCGGCGTAGGCGAGGGCGACGTTGTCGGTGGCGAGGAACGCGTGGCCGAGGGCGGCGACGATGTCCTGGAACCGGCCGTGCAGCGGGTGGTCGAGGTAGGCGACGCGGCCGGAGGAGATCCGGTAGAGGTCGGCGACCGCGTCCCCGGCCAGCTCGCAGCCGCGGTTGACGTCCCAGCGCAGCCGGGCCCGCTCCTCCTTCTCGACGTACCGGCCCGACTCCCCCGCCTCGGTGATCGTCACGGCGGCGTTGCGCATCTTCGCGACGGCGGCGTCGAGCGTCCAGTACGCGTCGGCCAGGTGCTTCTGGACGAGCGGGTCCTCGCCGACCTTCCCGCCCCAGTTCGCCCGCCGCTCGCGGGTGGTCCTCGTCCACTCGTCCAGGAACCCCTGCGCCATGCCGAGGGTCGGCGCGACGAGGACGAGGTTGAACAGCGTCGCCCACGGCAGCCGGTAGCGCGGGCCGGGGTTGGTCTCCTGGCCGGGGGCGAGGACGCCCGGCAGGTACTCGTAGCGGACGTGGGACAGGAACCGGCGCGCGGGGACGACGACGTCCTCGACGACGATGTCCTTGCTGCCGGTGCCCTTGAGCCCGGAGGTGTGCCAGTTGTCGTCGATGCGGTACTCGCCGCGCAGCAGGATGAGCGACCCGTAGTCGGGGACGCGCGCGCCGCCGGCGTCCGCCTCCCCGGCGATGCCGCCGAGGATGACGCCGTGGCCGTGGTCGCAGCCGGAGGAGAACGACCAGCGGCCGCTCACCCGGTAGCCCCCGTCCACGGGGACGACCTTGCCGGTCGGCGCGTACGACGACGACAGCATGCGGGACGCGTCCTCGCCCCAGAGCTCCTTCTGCGTCTCCTCGGGGAACAGGGCGCTCTGCCACGGGTGGGAGCCGACGACGCCGGCGACCCAGCCCGCGGACGGCGCGACCCGCGCCACCTCGAACACGCCGTCCAGGAAGTCGGCGAGCGGCGCCTCGCCGCCGCCCCAGCGGGCGGGCTGCAGGGCCCGCAGGACGCCCGTCTCGAGCAGCAGCCGCCAGGTCTCGGCGGTGAGCGAGCGGTCGCGGACGGCGACGCGCTCCTGCTCGGCGAGGCCGGGGGCGGCCGCCCGCACCCGTTCAGCGATCGTCATGGACGACCCCCTGTCGTCTGTAGTGAACATTCTTCCCTGTAGTAAGCGTTACAGGATGTTGTGCGGCAACCTACGCCTCGCCGGCGTGTGATAGCAAGAGGTCCGTGGCCCCCAAAACAGATCGACGCACCCAGCACAGCGGCGAGACGCGCCGCCGCATCCTGCGCGCCGCCGCCGAGATCGCGGCCGAGCGCGGCTACGACGGGACGAGCGTCGCCCTGGTCACCAAGCGCTCCGGGCTCCCGGCCAGCTCCGTCTACTGGCACTTCGGCAGCAAGGACGACCTGCTCGCCGCGGTGATCGAGCACAGCTACACCGAGTGGCTGCCCGCCCGCCCCCGCTGGGCGCCGCCCGAGCCCGGCACGGACCGCATCGAGTACCTGCGCAACTGGCTCCGCGAGGCCGGGCAGAGCTTCGCCGACCGCCCGGTGTTCATGCGCCTCGGGCTGATGCTGCTGCTGGAGCGCCGCGCCGAGGAGCCCGCCGCCCGCGCCCGCTTCCAGCAGATCCGCGCGGAGATGCTCACCGCGATGGCCGACTGGTGGGGCGCCGTGCTGCCCGGCGAGGTCGTCGAGCGGCGCCCCGACCTGCCCGGGCTGCTCGCGCAGCTGAACATGGCGGCGTCCGACGGCCTCTACGCGATGTCCGCCGGGGACCCCTCGATCGACATGAACGCCCTCCAGGACCTGCTCGCGACCGCCCTCGACTCCGTCGCCGACCGCATCGCCCGCGAGGCCGCCGGGGACGCCGGGGCGGGCGGGGCCGGGGGCTCCGGCGGCGTCTGAAACCGCGGGCCGGGCGGCCGTCCGTGGCGCTAAGCTGCTGCTTCAGGCAGTCGGCCGTCCGGGGGGCGTCACAGGTGGAGCTCGGCACGCGCCGCGACGGGCCGCTCCCCCTGCGGGTGCTGCCGTTCGCGGCGCTGGCGGTCATCTCCGTCGTCGACTTCTCCGCCGGCCCCACCGTCGGATACCTGCCGCTGCTCGCGCTCGGCCCCGCGTTCGCCAGCCTCTTCGGCGGCGTCCTGCGCACCCTGTTCGTGGGCGTGCTCGCGATCGTCCTCTGCACGCTGCTCGGCGCCTACAGCGACGTCCTCGGCACCTTCCGGACGAACCTGACGTTCGTCTCCATCGGCGGCGTCACCGTCGCCGGGACGATCGCCGCGGTCTACCGGCAGCGCCGCGAGCGCGAGCTCGCCGACGTGCGCAACATCGCCGAGGTCGCCCAGCGGGTGCTGCTGCGCCCGATGCCGCGGCGCGTCGGGCCGGTGCGCGCGACCGTCCGGTACATCTCCGCCGCGGCGGGGGCGCGGATCGGCGGCGACCTCTACGAGGTGGTGCAGACCGCGCGGGGCGTGCGCGTCATCGTCGGCGACGTGCAGGGCAAGGGCCTGGACGCCGTCGAGACCGCCGCGGTCGTCCTCGGCGCCTTCCGCGAGGCCGCCTACGACGAGGCGGACCTGCACGGCGTCGCCGGGCGCATCGAGCGGGCGCTCGCCCGGCAGCTCGGCAGCGAGCAGTTCGTCACGGCCCTGCTCGCCGAGGTCCACGAGGACGACGGCGTCACGCTGCTGAACCGCGGGCACCCGCCGCCGCTGCTAATCCGCTCCGACGCCTCGACCGCGACGCTCGACCCGCCCGAGCCCGCGCCGCCGCTCGGCCTCTCCGTCCTGGTCGAGGAACCCGCCCCGAGCACCCGCGTCGACCTCTTCCCCGGCGACCAGATGCTGCTCTACACCGACGGCGTCATCGAGGCCCGCGACGCCGACGGGGTCTTCTACCCGCTCACCGAGCGGGTCGGCGTGCTGGCCGCGGACGACCCCGAGGACGCCCTCGACGGCCTGCAGTCCGACCTGCTCTCCTACGTCGGCGCGCCGCTCGACGACGACGCCGCGATGCTGCTGCTGCGCCGCCGCGTCTGACCCGGGGCGGCGGGCTCCTCGGCGGCTACGGTTCGATGACCAGCTTGCCGCGCGTGTGCCCCTCGCGGCTCGCGTCGAACGCCTCCCCGACCCGGTCGAGCTTGTACGTCGCGGCGACGTCCACGGTGAGCGCCCCGCGCTCCGCCATGTCCGCGAGCTCGGCGAGCTTCGCGCCGTCCGGCCGCACCCAGATCCAGTGCCCGCCGTGCTCGGCGGCGGAGGGGTCGGCGACCGACGCGTGCCGCCCCCCGGGCGCGAGCACGGCCAGCGTCGTGTCGAGCTGCCCGCCCGCGAAGTCGGCGACCGCCGTGACCCCGTCCGGCGCGGCCTCCCGCACCCGCTCGACGAGCCCCTCCCCGTACACGAGGGGTTCGGCGCCGCGCCCCCGCAGGTGCGGGTGGTTGCGCTCGGACGCCGTCCCGATCACGGACGCGCCCCGCGCCCGGGCCATCTGCACGGCGAGGTCGCCGACGCCGCCGGACGCGCCGTGGATCAGCAGCGTGTCGCCGGGGCCGACCTCGAGCCGGTCCAGGGTGCGCTGCGCGGTCATCCCGGCCAGCGGCAGCCCGCCCGCCTGCCGCCAGTCCAGCGTCGTCGGCTTGCGGGACACCGCCCAGGCCGACACCGCCACGTACTCGGCGAACGTGCCCGCCCGCACCACGTCCTTGCGGGCGTAGGACATCACCTCGTCCCCGACGGCGAACTCGGGCGTGTCCGGCCCGACGGCCCGCACCACCCCGGCGACGTCCCAGCCGGGGATGACGGGGAACAGCGCCTCCATCATCCCTTCCAGACCGCCCGCCATCACCTTCCAGTCGACCGGGTTCACTCCGGCCGCCCACACCTCGATCAGCACCTGCCCGGGGCCCACCCGCGGATCCGGGACGTCCCCGATCTCCAGCCGCGAGTTGTCCTCCGCGAAGGCCGCATAAGTCACAGCGCGCATGACCACACACATAACCAGCAGAAACGGAACTAACCGCGATGTGCGCGGGCCCACAGCGCGGGCCAGCCGCCCGACCCGAGCCACGAGGCCGGGACCCGCAGCCCGTGCTCGGCCGCCTCGTCCCAGAACGCGCCGGTGTCCGCCCCGAGCTCCCGCACAACGGGGAACGCCCGCCGCCACGGACCGTCCTCGTCGGCGAGGGAGGCCGCGGGGAACCCGGGGACGGTCGCGCGGCGCGGCGCCGCGACCTCCGCCAGCGCGATCCCGGGACGCGCGCAGGTGACGTGGACGGCCAGCGCGCACAGCGGCCCCGCGGCGGGACGGCGGCGGACCGCGCGGGCGAGGGCCGGGTCGTCCCGGACGGCCAGCAGCCCGACGGCGCGGCGGACGCGGCGCGCGGCGAGCTCGATCGCGTGGGCGTCCGCGATCCCCGGCAGCCGGACCAGGCGGCGCAGCGACTTCGGCAGCGGCGGCTCGCCGGACAGCGGCGCGAGCCGGTCGCGGGCGGCCGGGTCCAGCGCCTCGACCGCGTCGCGCAGCGGGCGGTGCGCCGTCGCCTCCCACAGTCCGGCCAGGTCGGCGGCGCGCCCGTCCAGCGCGCGGGCGCAGTCCCGCGCGAGCCGGTCGAGATCCGACCGGCCGATCCGCACCGCCGCCGCGTCCGGCGCGGTCGCGGCGACGGCGGCGAGCACGCCGAGCGCCGCGCCGTCCACCCGGACCAGCTCCCGGAGCGCCGGGCCCGCCTCCGCGAGCAGGCGGTCCCCCGCGCCGCGCCGGGCGGGACGCGCGGGCGGCCCGCCGGCGTCCGGAGCGCCGCCCTCCTCGGCGGCGGGCGCGTCGCCCGGGAGCGCCTCGACGCGGGCGCGGAAGGCGGCGGCGAGCTCCCGGGGCGCCTCCTGGTTGAACCGCCCCTCGATCTGGGCCACGCACCATCCGCGGGCGGCGGGCCTGAGCCGCACCACCTCCGCGTTGGCGACCAGGCGCCCGGAGGCGCCGTACAAACCCACCAGGACGGACTTCCCCGACTCGCCCTCCGGGAAGTACGCCGCGATGCAGTTGCCCATGTAACCGGCCCATTCGGCCAGGTCGCGAGCGGTGCGCGCCACTTTGGCGCGGTGGCCGCCCACCTCGGCGCCGTCCAGCGCGGCGAGCGGCGCCGGCACCGCGAACTCGCCGGTGAGGGCCTCGGTCACGGCGGTCCCGGTCAGCAGCGACTCCACGAGCGCGGGCCACGTCCGGGCGTTCCCGGGCGGCACCCCGCCGAAGGCGACGAGCCGCGCGGTGCCCGCCACCGCCTGCGTGACCGACGCGTACCCGGGACGGTCGTCCGGCTCGGGCTCGGCATCGTGCGAGAACCAGGGTTCACCGGTGCCGGGCTCGGCCTGCGCCCGCTCGCGGCCGTGCACCTGCGCCAGCGCGTCGATCAGGTCCACGTACCAGAGGAAGTCCCCGATCACCTCGGCGCCGGCGGCGTCCCCGCCGGCCTCGGCGACGCGGGCCGGCAGCGGCGCGCGGTCGAGCATCCGCGCGGCCCACGGTCCGATGCCGTCCCACTCCTCCGGCGGCCGCACGCCGTACCCCGCGCCCCTCCGCCAGCCGCCCACCGGGACCTCGGCCCAGCCGCGCAGCGCGGTCTCGGGCACGCGCGTGTCGACCTCGTCGAGGGCGCGCACGATGTCCTGCACCACCACGAGGGCGAAGTCCCGGGCGCAGGCCAGGCGCGGGCGGACGTACCCGGCGAGCCTCGCGTCCTCCGGCTCGCCCACCTTGCGGCGCAGGTCCCGCACGTAGGCGCCGGGACGGGGCGGCAGGCCCGTGAGCCCCGGCACCCGCCGCGCGTCGTACACCGCCGCGTCGTCGCGCGCCTGCTCCACGGCCGCGTCCAGAAGGTCCGCGGACCGTGCCAGCCCCTCGCGCACACCGTGATCGGCGACCGCGACGGCCGTGCGGAGCAGCGCCGTCGCGGCGAGCGCGTCCCGGTACAGCCCGCACAGCGCGATGTGCCAGTAGGCGTCCGGCGGCACCCACCGCGCGTAGTCCGCGAACGACGCGTCCGCCCCGAGGTCCCCCCTCGCCCACTGCAGGACCCGCTCGTCCTCGGAGTGCCGCCGGCGCGCGTGCAGGTCCGCCACCCGGTCGCGGCGCGACTGCGTCGCCCGGCGGCGCTCCCGGCGCGCCTCCTCGACCCGGTGCTCCGCCACCCGCCGCCACAGGTCCAGGACGAGGTCCGGCCTGCGCGGCCGCGGCACCGGCGCGAGCACCCGCCGCAGGTCGGCGCCCAGCGCCGACGGCGAACCGCCGGGGACCACCGGCTCCGGCGCGGCGAGCTCCAGCACCCGCTCCAGCTGCTCCGGGCCCAGGACGTCGCTCGCCGCCGACGCCACGTGCAGCGCGTCCCACCGGCCCTCCTCGGCGGCCCGCGCCGCCGCGGCCCCGACCCGCTTGGTGGCCGAGGGCCCGAACAGCGCGACCATGACCGCGGCCCGGTCGCCGAGCCGCCGCGCGTCCCGCACGCCGACGGCCCGCAGCGCGGCCAGGACGGCGTCGCGCCGGTCCCCGCGCGCGCCCTCCAGCCGCCCGGACCGGAACCTCGCCCCGAGATCGACCCCCGCGCCCGCCGCGACGTCGCCGCCGCCCGCCACCAGCACCCGCAGCGCCGCGACCGCCCGCCGCACGTCGCCGTCCGGCGCGTCCTCCGGGCCGAGCGCCACCGGGGTGCCGGGCTCCGCGCCCGCCCCGTCCGCCCGCACGGGCCCGGACGGCCCCGCGATCCACGCGGACCGCCGCGCGTCCACCACGCCGCCCGCCAACCGGATGTTCATCGCACGCCATCATGCGCCCGGCCCCGGCGCCCGCCCAAACGGTTTTTCCCGTCAGGCCCTCACTCGGAATTCATCGGAAAGAAACGCTCCGACAAGGCCATCCACGACGCGAACGCCAGATATCCCGTCTCGAACGCGACGAGATCGCGGTCCCAGCGCGCCCCTTCCTTTCCCTTTCGCGCGAAACGCAGCAGCACGGCGCCGCCCGCCAGGTTGAGCCCGGCCCACACGCCGTTCGCCACCGGGCCCGACTCCCGCCCGGCCAGCGGCGTCATGTGCCGGCGCCCGCTGACGGCGGTGGCGATGTGCGGCGCGCTGTTGGCGACCAGCATCCCGGCGAAGAAAGACTGCGCACGCGACGAATTCATGCCGCGATGCTAATGCAGCGGGCTCTCGTCCAGATTCGCGAGCAGCGCCCGCGGATCGTCATAGACGGCGACGGCGCCCGCGGCCTCCAGTTCGCCGCGCGCCCACCCGCCGGTGAGCACCCCGACACACGGCACGCCGACCCGCCCCGCCGCCTCGACGTCCCACGCGGTGTCCCCCACGAACACCGCGCGTCCCGCCGGCGCACCCGCCCGTTCGAGCGCCAGCTCCACGAGGTCCGGCGCGGGTTTGCTCTGCCCGACCTCCGACGCCGACGTCGCCTCGTCGATCGCGTCCTCCGCGTCCAGCGCCGCCCGCAGCGCCTGCATCTCCGGCTCGGCCGCCGAACTCGCGAGCACCACCCGCTTCCCCCGCGCCTTGCACGCCCGCAGCAGCTCCGCCGCGCCGTCGAACGCCTGCAACCGGCCCCAATACTGGGCGTACAGGGCCGTGTGCGCGTCCCGCATCGCGTCGTCGGCGCCCCGGTCGCGCCCGTCCGGCAGCACCTGGTCGAGCAGCTTGTCCGACCCCATCCCGACCGCCCGGTGGACCTCCGCCATCGCCACCGCGTGCCCCTGCTGCCGGAACGCCTCCCACCACGTGACCGCATGCAGGAACGTGGTGTCGACGAGCGTCCCGTCCACATCGAACAGCACAGCCTCAACCATGCCCCGGCCCTACCCGCCGTCCCGGCCCCCACTCGGCCCGCGCGGCTCGGGCTCGACGGGTGTCAGGTGACCGGGTCGGGGCCCCAGATGGGCCAGGCCCAGGTGGCCGGGTCGCCGATCTCCTTGGACGTCATCCCGCTGCACCCGGTGAGGACGTCGACGAGCAGTTCGGTGATCGTGCACCCGTAGTCGACGGGGCCGCCGAAGTCGAGGCGGACGACGGGCCACCGGTCGGGGTCCGGATCGCGGGTGTCCCAGCAGAGGACGTCGCGGCCCTCGGTGCTCGCGCAGAAGAGAAGGCCGCCCGGCTCGGGGAAGACGTAGAAGTACTCGTCGGGATCGGCGTCCTCGGGGCGGTCGTCGGCGCACCAGTCCTCGAGCAGGTCGCGGTGCATCTCGTGGTGGGACGCCGTGTCCTTCGGAGCGACGACGAAGAAGCCGTTCCACACGGTGGCGGGGAAGGACTCCTGGAGCCTCTTGTAGTCGGTCGGGAGCCGCGTTCCCAACTCGCCCTCGATCGCGTCCCAGTCGTGGACCTGCGGTCGGCCGGGGCCGACGATGGTCTTGAGCTGGGCGAGCGGGTCGCGGCGGACCTCCGGGTCCGGGACGGGCGCGGGCGCGGCCCGGGTCAGGACGCGTTCGCGGCGGACGGGCGGGAGCGAGAGGACCGGGAGGTCCAGGCCGCCGTCGAGCCACCGGGTGAGGAACTCGCCGGTGGAGATGTTGAGCTGCTGGTGCCCCCGGCCGACGAGGACGATCAGCCAGTCGGCCGGGTCGGGGCGGACAGGGAGCCACCAGCAGGTCTCACCCGTCGCGAAGACGCCCCACAGCCGCGCCTCGGCGGGGATGTCCGGGGTGCGATGCCGCTCTTCTTCGGCGTCCCCGGGGACGAGCAGGCGGAGGACGCCGGCGAGGGTCCCGGGGCCGATCGCGGTGATCAGCGCGGCGTAGTCGTCGGGGGCGCCGGGGACGGGCCCCCGCCACGCGCCGGGCTCGTCGACGCGGATGGACGAGGCGAACGCCCGGCCCGCGCTCTGAAGATCGCCTTTCATGCGGACACTCTGGCACGCGGGTGCGACGTTCCTCGAGCGGACGGGCGGTGCCGGCGCCGACCGGCGGACGCTCGGAAGGCGTCGCCGGTTTCCTGATGGCGCTTCGCCGAAACCGGTTCGCCTATTCCGATCCCGCTTCTTCGCTGTAACGATCCGGCTCCGCTGCGGCGTCCCCGGAGCATCGGGGGTAGCTGGCGGCACTCGGCCTGTGCATCATCGTCGACTGCCCATCAGACGACAGGAAAGGGTCGATTCATGGATGAACCCGTCGGCGGCGAGGCCGGCACCAAGAGCGATGCCGGTCCGCCCGGTACGGGCGAGGGGCCGCTGAGCGCGGCGGCCCGCAGGCTCGGCCTCCACACGGACCCGATCATCTTCTTCGTCTCGGCCGGGCTGATGATCGCCTTCCTGGTCCTGGTGCTGGCGCTCCCCGACCCGATCAACGACCTCTTCACCTCCGGCCGGGACTGGATCGTCACCAATCTGGGGTGGTTCTTCATCCTCGGGGTGACCGCCTGGCTGGTCTTCCTGGTGTGGGTCGCGCTGAGCCGGTACGGCAACCTCCGGCTCGGCGGAGACGACTCGCGGCCCGAGTACGGGAACCTCTCCTGGTTCGCGATGCTCTTCGCCGGCGGCATCGGCACCGTCCTGATGTTCTGGGGCGTCGCCGAGCCGATCTCGCACTTCGCGAACCCGCCGATGGCCGACGTGGCCCCGTACTCGGTCGACGCCTCGCGCGAGGCGATGAACTTCTCGCTGTACCACCTGAGCCTGCACACCTGGGCGATCTTCACCCTGCCCGGGCTCGCGTTCGGCTTCTTCATCTACCGGTACAACCTGCCGCTGCGGGTCAGCTCGGTGTTCTACCCGTTCCTCAAGGAGCGGATCCACGGCCCGATCGGCCGGACCATCGACATCTTCGCCGTCCTCGGCACCCTCTTCGGCCTGGCGGTGTCGCTCGGCCTGGGGACCTCGCAGATCGCGGCGGGCCTCGAGGTGCTGACCCCGCTGCCGGACAACGTGGGCACCCGGGTGCTGGTGATCACCGTGCTCACCGCCGTCGCCGTGAGCTCGATCGTGGCCGGCCTCGACAAGGGCGTGAAGCGGCTCTCGAACATCAACATCCTGATGGCCGTCGGGCTGATGGTCTTCGTGCTCCTCTTCGGCGAGACGGTGTTCCTGTTCCGGCAGATCTTCGAGAGCACGGGCCGCTACATGGAGAGCATCGTCGGGCTCTCGCTGTGGAACGACGCGATGGCCGGCTTCACCAAGGAAGGCGGCTGGGGCTGGCAGGGCGGCTGGACCGTCTTCTACTGGGCCTGGACCGTCACCTGGGCGCCGTTCATGGGCGTCTTCCTGGCCCGCATCTCCAAGGGCCGCACCATCCGCCAGTTCGTCGGCGGCGTGCTGTTCGCGCCGGCGGTCTTCACGGTGGTCTGGTTCGCCATCTTCGGCTGGTCGGCGATGCGGATCGACGGCATCGGCGGGGACGGCGGCTCCCTGACCCAGAAGGTCGTCAAGGACGAGCAGGTCCCGCTCGCGATGTTCGAGTTCTTCTCGAACTTCCCGGCGGAGACCCTGATCAAGGGCATCGCGGTCGTCGTCGTCGCACTGTTCTTCGCGACGTCCTCCGACTCGGCGTCGCTGGTCGTCGACATGCTCTGCTCCGGTTCCGAAGACCCCGGGCCGGTGCGGCAGCGGCTGTTCTGGGGCATCGCCGAGGGGACCCTGGCCGCCTCGCTCATCGTCCTCGGCGGCGACGCCGCGCTGGAAGCCTTGCAGCAGGTCATCACGGTGATCGGACTACCGATCTTCATCCTGGCCTGCCTCATGCTCGTCAGCCTCGCCAAGGGGCTGAAACAGGAGTCGCACGCGGCCTACGCCGCGCAGTTCAGGGAACTGCAGCGCCGCGCCCAGGCCGGAGACGGACCGGCGCCGCCCGAGAAGGCCGTGCAGAAGTCCTGACGGACCGGGCCCGCCCCCGATGTCGCTTCCGGGGCGGGCCCGTCGTCCTTCGTCAGCGGGTCAGCAGGTCGCGGAGGGTCTTGGTCACCTCGGCGGGGGCTTCCTCGGCCATGAAGTGGCCCCACGGGACGGTCGCGTGGACGAGGTCGGACGCCCACGGGCGCCAGAGGGCCTCGGCGTCGTAGCCGAGGGCCGCGCCCCAGTCCTGCTGGAGGACGGTGACGGGCATCGCGAGGCGGTTGCCCGCGTCCCGGTCGGCCCGGTCGTGGGCGATGTCGATGTTCGCGGACGCGCGGTAGTCGGCGACGATCGAGGGGACCGCGGCGCGGCAGGCGGCCAGGTAGGCGGCGCGGACGTCGGCGGGGATCGCGTCCGGGGAACCGGCCCACAGGTCGAGGAAGTGGCCGAAGAACGCGTCGGGGGCGCCGGCGATCAGCCGTTCGGGGAGACCGGGCGGCTGGGCCATCAGGAAGAGGTGGAAGCCGACCGCGGCGGAGGCGCCGTGCATCGCGTCCCACATGTCGAGCGTGGGCAGGACGTCCAGGGTCGCGAGGTGCGTGACGGTGCCGGGGTGGTCGAGGCCGGCGCGGAACGCGACGAGCGCGCCGCGGTCGTGGCCGGCGAGCGCGAAGCGCTCGTGGCCGAGGGCGCGGGCGACCGCGACCGCGTCGGCGGCCATGGTGCGCTTGGAGTAGGTGTCGGGGGACGTCTCGGCGGGCTTGTCGCTGTCGCCGTAGCCGCGCAGGTCGGGGACGATGACCGTGTGGTCGGCGGCGAGGTCGGCGGCGACGTGCCGCCACATCAGGTGCGTCTGCGGGAAGCCGTGCAGGAGGACGACGGGGGCGCCGGTGCCCGCGACGGCGGTGTTGAGGTGGACGCCGTCGGCGACGGCGATCCGGTGGTAGTCGAAGCCTTCGATCTTCACGTTCGGTCTCCCTCGTTCGGTGTGCCTCCAGAGTGGGCGGCGCCGATGAGCGATCGATGAGCGCGGGCGGCTATAACCGAGGGGTGCGGTTCGGGGTACTGGGGCCCGTGGCGGCCTGGGACGACGCCGGCGACGCGGTCGGGCTGCGGGGGCCGCGGCACCGGGCGGTGCTGGCGCGGCTGATCGTGGCGCGGCGGCGGGTGGTGCCGGTCGGGGTGCTGGTCGACGACCTGTGGGACGATCCGCCGCCGGACGCGGTCGGCGCCGTGCGGACGTTCGTGGCGGCGCTGCGGCGGGCGCTGGAGCCGGACCGGCCGCCGCGGGCGCCCGCGCGGCTGCTGGTGACGGAGGGGCCCGGGTACGCGCTGCGGGCCGAGGACGTCGACGCGTGGCGGCTGGAGCGGACGGTCGGCGAGGCGTCGGCCGCGCCCGCCGGGGAGCGGATCGGGCTGCTGGACGCGGCGCTGGGGCTGTGGCGCGGCCCCGCGTACGCCGACTTCGCGGACGAGGACTGGGCGCGGGCGGAGCGGGGCCGGCTGACGGAGCTGCGGCTGCAGGCGGTCGAGCGGCGGGCGGAGGCGCTGCTCGAGGCGGGGCGCGCGGCGGAGGCGGTGCCCGACCTCGACGCGCACGCGGCGGCGCACCCGTGGCGGGAGGACGCCTGGCGGCTGCTGGCGCTGGCGCTGTACCGGACGGGACGGCAGGGCGACGCGCTCGCGGTGCTGCGGCGGGCGCGGGGGCTGCTGGTCGAGCAGCTCGGCATCGACCCCGGTCCCGGCCTGCGGGGGCTGGAGGAGGACATCCTCCGGCAGGCGGACCGGCTGGACCCGGCGGGCGCCGCGGAGCGGGTGTGGGCGGAGGCGGCGGCCGCCTACGACCGGACGGTCACCGCGCGGGCGCGGCTGGAGTCCACGGTGGGGCTGCTGCGGGACCTCGCCGTGACCGGCGGGGAGGGGCTGCTCGCGGCGCGGCGGCATCGGGTGGACGCGGTCCGCGCGGCGGAGGAGCTGGGCGATCCCGAGCTGACCGCGCGGGTGATCGGCCTCTACGACGTCCCGGCGATCTGGACGCGCGTGGACGATCCGGCCCAGGCCGCCCGGGTCGTCGCGGCCGCCGAGCGCACCCTGGCGGCGCTGCCGGGCGGGCGGGACGCGACGCGGGCGCGGCTGCTGGCGACGGTCGGGCTCGAGCGGCGGGGGGGGGGCGGGGGGGGGGGGGGGGGGGGGGGGCGGGGGGGGGGGGGGGGCGGGGGGGGGGGGGGGGGCGCCGGGGCCCGCCCGCCGGTCTTCGGGTCGGGTCCGGCCGGCGGTGCTAGCGCAGCCCGGCCGCGACGTCCTTCACCTGGCCGAGCGAGGGCGAGCCGTGGACGTGC